>JAKMGV010000166.1 GCA_022424725.1 Paracoccaceae bacterium | reverse complement strand
CGTTTCAGGTTCCTCCATTTGCAAAAATCACAGCAGCGGATTTTTCACCAGCATTGGACATCGCCATGCAAGATGATTCGGCGAAAATTGATGCCATCGCCCAAAACCCAGAACCCGCAACATTCGCCAATACCATTGAAGCATTGGAAACAACGAGTGAATTGATGCACAAAGTGCTGTCGCCGTTTTACGCAATGGCAGGTGCGAATACCAATCCAGAGCTTGACGCCTTAATGCGAGAGTTTTCACCAAAGCTGGCCGCGCATGGGGCCAAGATCAGCGGAAATAAAGCCCTGTTTCAGCGTATTGAAACCCTGTGGAATTCCAAGGATACCTTGGGTTTGAACGAAGAACAGATGATGCTGTTAAAGGATCAATACCTAGGATTTGTGCGTTCTGGCGCGGCGCTGACGGGGGAGGCCGAAGCGCGTCTGACGGAAATCAAATCGCGGCTGTCAGTCCTTTGTACAACGTTCACGCAGAACGTTTTGGCCGATGAACGCGATTGGTTCATGGAATTGTCGGAAGATGATCTAGAGGGCCTGCCCGATTTCTTGATCGAGGCCGCGCGCAACGCAGGCAAGGAAAAGGGGGTGAACGGACCTGTCATCACCACGTCCCGATCCCTGATCGCTCCATTTTTGCAATTTTCATCCCGCCGTGATTTGCGTGAAATGGCAAAACGCGCATGGGATGCGCGGGGCGCAAATGGTGGGGAACATGACAATCTGGCCATCGCCCAAGAAATCCTAATATTGCGCCAAGAGCGTGCTGAATTGTTGGGATACAAAAACTTTGCCGAATTTAAACTAGAAACAGAAATGGCAAAGACGCCTGACAATGTGCGCGACCTGCTGATGAATGTTTGGGAGCCAGCGAAATCAGCGGCTGAACGGGACGCAAAAATTCTGTCTGCGATGCTGCATACGGATGGCATCAACGATGCGTTGCAAACATGGGATTGGCGTTATTACGCCGAGCAGCGCCGCAAGGCAGAGTTTGATTTGGACGAAGCGGAAATCAAACCCTTTTTCGAACTGTCCAATATGATCAACGCATCCTTTCATGTCGCGGGGCGTTTGTTCGGACTGCAATTCGAACCAATTGAATTGGACCTGTATCATCCCGATTGTAAATCATGGCGTGTGACACGTTTTGGGGCTGATGTTGCTGTATTCATCGGGGATTATTTTGCACGTGGATCAAAACGCTCTGGGGCATGGTGTTCGGCGATGCGATCACAAACCAACTATCCCAGCCCCGAAATCCCGATCGTTGTGAATGTCTGTAATTTCGCCAAGGGCGATCCATGTCTGCTTTCGACCGATGATGTGCGCACCCTGTTCCATGAATTTGGACATGCGCTGCATCAGATGTTGTCAAATGTGACCTATCGTTCGCTGTCAGGAACAAGCGTTGCGCGCGACTTTGTGGAATTGCCCAGCCAGCTTTATGAACACTGGGCGATGTTGCCCGAAATTCTGAAACAATTTGCGCGTCACGTTGATACGGATGAACCTATTTCAGATGCGTTGATTGAACGGATTGGTCAGGCCGCAACCTATGACATGGGATTTTCGACGGTGGAATATTTGGCATCCGCGATTGTCGATTTGGAATATCACACAAATGTGCCGAACGATGACATTATGGCAGCACAGTCACGTGTGTTAGATCAAATTGGAATGCCTAGCGAAATCACGATGCGACACGCCACGCCGCATTTTGCCCATGTCTTTGCAGGGGACGGGTATTCCGCCGGCTATTACAGTTATATGTGGTCCGAAGTCATGGATGCAGACGCATTCGCCGCATTTGAAGAAATCGAGAGTCCGTTTAACGCGGACTTGGCACGAAAACTGGAAAATACCGTGTTATCCAAAGGCGGATCGGTCGAACCTGATGTGCTATACACCCAATTCCGCGGGCGCATGCCGGGAATTAACGCCCTTTTGCAGGGGCGCGGATTAGCGACATAAAAAAGAGTCAGATTTTTTAGAGGTGAGTGTTGACACTCGTTTACGTGATCCCTAACTATGCGTCGTTAGCACTCGACGGATATGAGTGCTAATAGCCCAATACGGGCGTAACGTAACTTTTTTTAGGGAGCCTCTAAAATGGCATTAAAACCGCTTCACGATCGTGTGCTTGTTCGCCGTGTTGAGAGCGACGAGAAAACTTCTGGTGGTCTTATCATTCCTGACAGTGCAAAAGAAAAGCCAGCGGAAGGCGTAATCGTTGCATGTGGCGAAGGCGCGCGCAAAGACAGCGGCGAGTTGATCGCAATGGCCGTAAAAGACGGTGACAAAGTGTTATTCGGCAAATGGTCAGGCACAGAAGTCACAGTCGACGGCGAAGAGCTGTTGATGATGAAAGAGAGCGATATTTTGGGCATTTTGTCCTAATCGCAAATCGTAAGAATATTAACTCATTAGACGAGGATCAGCACAATGGCTGCAAAAGACGTCAAGTTTAACACAGACGCACGCGACCGCATGCTACGCGGCGTAAATGTCCTAGCGGATGCGGTAAAGGTAACATTGGGACCAAAAGGCCGTAACGTTGTTTTGGATAAATCATTCGGTGCACCACGCATCACAAAAGACGGTGTTTCTGTTGCTAAAGAAATCGAACTAGAAGACAAGTTCGAAAATATGGGCGCACAGATGGTCAAAGAAGTTGCAAGCCGCACGAACGACGAAGCGGGCGACGGCACAACAACAGCGACTATTTTGGCGCAAGCGATCGTCAAAGAAGGCATGAAAGCGGTCGCAGCGGGTATGAACCCAATGGACCTGAAGCGTGGCATCGACATGGCAACATCAAAAGTTGTTGAAGCGATCAAAGCATCAGCGCGTGACGTAAAAGATAGTGACGAAGTTGCGCAAGTTGGTACAATTTCAGCAAACGGCGAAGCGGAAATCGGTCGTCAGATCGCAGACGCGATGCAAAAAGTTGGCAACGAAGGCGTTATCACAGTTGAAGAAAACAAAGGTCTTGAGACTGAGACAGATGTTGTGGAAGGTATGCAGTTCGACCGCGGTTACCTATCACCATACTTCGTGACAAACCCAGACAAAATGACAACAGAACTAGAAGACTGCATGATCCTATTGCACGAGAAGAAGCTTTCTTCTCTACAGCCAATGGTTCCACTTCTAGAGTCAGTGATCCAATCACAAAAACCATTGCTGATCATCGCAGAAGATGTAGAAGGCGAAGCGCTTGCAACTTTGGTTGTGAACAAATTGCGCGGCGGCTTGAAAATTGCGGCTGTTAAGGCACCAGGTTTTGGTGATCGTCGTAAAGCAATGCTTCAGGACATCGCAATCCTAACTGGCGGTCAAGTGATCTCAGAAGATCTTGGCATGAAGCTAGAAGGCGTGACAATGGACATGCTGGGCACTGCGAAGAAAGTTCAAATCACCAAAGACGAAACAACAATCGTTGACGGTGCAGGCGACAAAGCAGAGATCGAAGCACGTGTTTCACAGATCCACGCACAGATCCAAGAAACAACATCTGACTACGACCGCGAAAAGCTACAAGAGCGCGTTGCCAAATTGGCAGGCGGTGTTGCAGTGATCCGCGTTGGCGGCATGACAGAAGTTGAAGTGAAAGAGCGTAAAGACCGTGTTGACGATGCATTGAACGCGACACGTGCCGCTGTTCAAGAGGGCGTCATCGTAGGTGGTGGTGTTGCACTTGTTCAAGGTGGCAAGGCGCTTGAAGGTCTTGAAGGTGAAAACGCAGATCAAAACGCAGGTATTGCAATCATACGCCGCGCGATCGAAGCGCCACTACGTCAGATCGCTGAAAACGCAGGTGTTGATGGTGCGGTTGTTGCGGGCAAAGTTCGTGAGAGTTCAGATCCAGCATTTGGCTTCAACGCACAGACAGAAGAATATGGCGACATGTTCTCATTCGGTGTGATTGACCCTGCAAAAGTCACACGTACGGCTCTTGAAGATGCGGCATCTGTTGCTGGCCTATTGATCACAACCGAAGCAATGGTTGCTGATAAGCCAGAGAAACCAGGCGCAGCAGCTGGCGGAATGCCAGACATGGGCGGCATGGGCGGCATGGGCGGCATGATGTAATCATCCGAACAGCTGCACATTGTGTTGCACGCTATTGGACCCGCGTATCTTTGATGCGCGGGTCTTGTTATTCAGGGGTGCCAAACATAGCTGCGTTCAAAGCCTATTTGGACAATCATGCGTTTATTTATTTTATTTGCCGTTTCTTTTTTCACTTGGATGCCACCCGCACTTTCCACAGAAAATCGGTGTGTCATTATGCTGCACGGATTGGGGCGCAGCACCAATACCCTTTGGACTGCTGAACAATTTTTCGCCGCCCG
>JAKMGV010000050.1 GCA_022424725.1 Paracoccaceae bacterium | reverse complement strand
GAACCAAAGATAACGACACCAACGTTGTCGCTTTCTAGGTTCAACGCCATACCTTGGATGTTGCCAGGAAATTCAACCATTTCACCGGCTTGTACGTTGTCTAGACCGTGCACACGCGCGATACCGTCACCAACGGACAATACGCGACCGACTTCGGCCACTTCGGCTTCTTGGCCAAAGTTCTTGATCTGGTCCTTAAGGATCGCAGAAATTTCGGCTGCTTGGATACCCATTTATCCGACCTCTTTCATTACATTCTGAAGGGAATTTAGTTTGGAGCGGATCGACGTGTCGATCATTTGAGAGCCCACTTTAACGACAAGACCACCGATGAAGGCTTCATCAACAGACGCGTCGATATTCACATCTTTGCCAATGCGCGCTTTGATCGCTTTGGTCAGTTTATCAATCTGCGTTTTCGTCATCGCTTTGGCCGAAATCACTTCGGCGGTTACTTCGCCTTTTTCTTCGGCAATCAAGGCACGCAATTGACCAGTCAATGCTGGCAATACGAACAAGCGACGTTTTGTAGCCATCAGTGCCAATGCATTGGCAAGTGTTGGCATAAGTTTCATTTTTGCGGCTACGGCTGAAATGGCTGCACCTTGTTCTTCACGCGAATAAACAGGTGAGTTGATCAGGTCGTTCAGCTCAGGGCTTGCTTCAAGCGCTGCACTTAACTCCGCGACGTTTTTCTCTAATGTTGCTAGTCCCGACTCATCTTTGGCGAGGTCAAAGATTGCTGTCGCGTATCGCGCGGCAATGCCGGAAGAGATCGAAGTTGGTTCGGACACGTCCACCCTTTCGATGTTTGTCCCAAATAGCGGTACACCAAAGTACACATTTAGGATAGTTTCAGTAATTTGCATTATGCAAAACAGTAATCCGACGCGGACTTAGCAGAGCATTCCCAACCAAGCAACATTTATAACAAAGTTTTTTCCAACCTCTTTTCCTTAAAAAAAAGGGGTTTAGCCAAAGTGCGACCATCTGCGCTTGTAAAATTGACGGATTTTGACCACCAAATCCGAGATTTAGCCGAATCTTAAGGGAAAATTCGAAACTATCATCGTCTTGGGGAAATAACTGGTTTGG
The DNA here is from genome assembly GCA_022424725.1 of Paracoccaceae bacterium. GTDB lineage: Bacteria > Pseudomonadota > Alphaproteobacteria > Rhodobacterales > Rhodobacteraceae > HIMB11. The sequence goes on along the minus strand of JAKMGV010000050.1, from coordinate 9,856 downwards.
CCTGCTTTGCGCCCAACCCAGAAAGCACACCCAAGCGTTTCGAGGCCGCATTCATCACAGGTGTTCCTGTTTTATGATTGGCGCGTTTGCTGGCCTCGACCATAATCAACCCTCCTGCGGCGAACGGCAATCGCGGACCGATGGTTTCAAAAAACGGCGCTGTTTTTTGCCAGCTTCTGTTGTGCGATGGCAGTGCGAACAACGTCGTTGAATGTCGTTCAGGCGAAAAACCGTTTACGCGCAGCTGTGTTTCCAACTGCCCCAATGAATAGGGTCGCCCAAACCCAAATGGCGTTGCATCGGTGCGCGACCATATCCCTGCGCGATTTGGCACGATGAACAACACTCGCCCTCCCGGCCCAAGCACGCGGCGCGCCTCTTCTAACATATAGGCAGGATGTTCACAGTTTTCTAAGCCATGAAACAAAACCAGTCGATCAACATGCCCCGTTTCTAACGGCCACGAAAATTCGTCTGTAATAACCGAGACATTCAGCGCACCCGCTGGCCAATGCATAACCCCCTGTGGCCCCGGCATCAATGCGATCACACGCCGTGATTTTGCAAGAAACGGACGCAGTAACGGAACGGCAAATCCAAAACCAACCACAGTTTGACCCGTTGTGTCGGGCCAGTGGCGCACAACATCTTTACGCACCACACGCTGTACTGCCCGTCCGAGCGACTGACGGTAATAGAAATTTTTTAGGTCTTGAACATCAAGATGCATTGCACCTTCTCACGTCTTCCGCAAAGCTGGGTACATGATGCACATAAACATATGGAATGACCATGGCTTTTGAACTTATCACTGTTCCCTGCTTATCTGACAACTACGCATTTTTGATGCATGACGCAGATGACGGCACCACTTTATTAGTTGACGTGCCCGAAGCAGCCCCCGTTTTGGACGTTGTCAGCGCCAAGGGTTGGGACATTACGCATGTTCTATTGACCCACCATCATCCAGACCATGTTCAAGGATTGCCCGATATCCTCGCAAACCACCGCCCGATCGTCATTGGCGCGAAGGCAGACGCCGCGCGTTTGCCCGATTTGGACCAATCCGTTTCAGACGGTGATCATATCGCAATCGGGTCCGCCATTGGGGATGTTTACGATGTGTCGGGGCACACGATTGGCCATATCGCCGTTCATTTTGCCAAACAGAACATTGTGTTTACCGCTGACAGCCTAATGGCATTAGGCTGTGGCCGCTTGTTTGAGGGCAGCCCAGAGCAGATGTGGAGCAGCCTCAGCAAACTTCGCACGTTGCCAGACACTACAACCGTATGCTCAGGCCATGAATACACTTTGGCCAATGCGCGGTTTGCCGTGACCGTCGATCCAGACAATTCCGCATTGCTGGACCGTATCGCACGCATTGAAGAGGCGAGCGCCAGTGGTACGCCAACCGTCCCAAGCAATTTGGGTGAAGAAAAACAAACGAACCCGTTTTTGCGCCCAGATGATCCCGCGATCCGCGAACATCTTGGCATGCCATCTGCAACGGATGCAGAAGTATTCGGCGAAATCCGATTAAGAAAAGATAACTTTTAGACGATAACAGGCGAAAAACAGCTGTTTTCGTCTGAAAATAAGGGAATTCGTAAAATCAAGTCTTGAACACTGAGAAGAAGCGACCAAACTTAAATATAAGACACATGATGACGCCGAATGGCGATCGAGCACTGAAAGGAGCGGGCAATGCCTTCATTTTCTCCGACATTAGAACATGCGATCCACTCTTCGCTTGCACTTGCGAATGATCGACAGCACGAATTCGCAACACTTGAGCACTTGTTACTGGCACTCTTGGATGAACCCGATGCAGAGCGTGTTCTGCTTGCATGTGATGTCAGCATCCCATCATTGCGCGAAACATTGGTTGAATATCTGGACGAAGATTTAACGTCCTTGATAACAGAAATCGATGGTGCAGAGGCCGCGCCAACGGCGGCGTTCCAACGCGTTATTCAACGCGCACTGATCCACGTGCAATCCTCTGGTCGTACTGAAGTGACAGGCGCAAACGTCTTGGTCGCAATGTTTGCGGAACGCGAGTCAAACGCCGCATTCTTTTTACAAGACCTTGGCATGACACGTTATGACGCGGTAAATTTCATCTCGCACGGTGTCGCTAAAAACCCAAGCTTTGGCGAAAGCCGCCCTGTCGCGGGTGCAGACGGACTTGGTGAAGAAGGTCAGATGGGTGAAGGTGCCGCAGCAGATGGCGAAAAGAAAGAAAGTGCACTTCAGAAATACTGCGTCGATTTAAATGCCAAGGCGAACGAGGGGGACATTGATCCACTGATCGGTCGCGAAAAGGAAGTTGAACGCTGTGTTCAGGTGCTGTGCCGTCGTCGTAAAAACAATCCGCTATTGGTCGGCGATCCAGGCGTTGGGAAAACCGCAATCGCCGAAGGATTGGCGCGTAAGATCGTGTCAGGTGACATTCCTCACGTCCTTAAGGCAACGACAATCTATTCTCTGGATATGGGCGCGTTACTTGCCGGTACGCGGTATCGTGGCGATTTTGAAGAGCGTTTGAAGGCCGTTGTGACAGAGTTAGAAGAACATCTAGACGCCGTATTGTTCATCGATGAAATCCACACGGTGATCGGCGCAGGTGCCACATCAGGGGGTGCAATGGATGCATCAAACCTGCTGAAACCCGCATTGCAGGGTGGCAAATTGCGCACAATGGGATCAACAACATACAAAGAATTCCGTCAGCATTTTGAAAAGGACCGCGCCCTAAGCCGCCGTTTCCAAAAAATTGATGTGAACGAACCTAGTGTTCAAGATGCGATTAAAATCCTGAAAGGGATCAAAGGGTATTTCGAAGAACACCACGGGATTAAATACACTGCAGACGCAGTTAAAGCGTCAGTGGAACTGGCCGCACGTTACATCACGGATCGCAAATTGCCAGACAAGGCAATTGATGTGATCGATGAAGCGGGTGCAGCGCAACATCTTTTACCAGAAAGCAAGCGGCGCAAAACCATCGGTCTGAAAGAGATCGAGGATGTGGTTGCGAAAATCGCGCGCATTCCGTCCAAGACCGTGAATAAGGACGATACAGCCGTATTGCGGGATCTAGAAAAGAACCTAAAGCATGTGGTTTTTGGACAGGACGATGCCATCGAAGCGTTAGCATCGGCGATTAAATTGGCGCGTGCTGGTTTGCGCGAGCCTGAAAAGCCAATCGGCAACTATTTGTTCGCGGGCCCAACAGGTGTCGGTAAAACCGAGGTCGCCAAACAATTGGCAGATACGCTGGGCGTTGAACTGCTGCGGTTTGATATGTCCGAGTATATGGAGAAACACGCCGTCAGCCGTTTGATTGGTGCTCCTCCAGGATATGTTGGTTTCGATCAGGGTGGTCAGTTGACCGACGGTATTGATCAACATCCGCATTGTGTGTTGTTGCTTGACGAAATCGAAAAGGCACATCCAGATGTCTATAACGTGTTGTTGCAGGTTATGGATCACGGCACACTAACGGACCACAACGGTCGTTCTGTGGATTTCCGAAATGTCATCCTGATCATGACATCAAACGCAGGTGCGGCAGAACAGGCCAAAGCGGCCGTTGGATTTGGACGTGCACGTCGCGAGGGTGAAGACACCGCCGCGATCGAGCGGACATTCACACCAGAATTCCGCAATCGTTTGGACGCCGTGATCAGTTTCGGTGCGCTGCCGAAAGACGTGATTTTGAAGGTGGTTGAAAAGTTCGTGCTTCAGCTAGAGGCACAATTGATGGACCGCGACGTTTCAATCGAATTGACTAAATCGGCGGCCGAATGGTTGGGGGACAAAGGCTATGATGATCGCATGGGGGCACGGCCCCTTGCGCGGATCATCCAGGAACATATCAAACGCCCATTGGCCGAGGAATTGTTATTCGGTAAATTGGTCAAAGGTGGACTTGTGCGCGTCACTGTGCGTGATGGCGAATTGAAACTGGACATACGTGGTCCACAAAAACGTCAGATCACGGGCGAAAAGCCACCTTTGTTGACAGCAGATTGATCCTGCATCGGGTGATACAGATATTTGGGGCGGCATGTGCTGCCCCATTGTCATTATGGGCCCAAGAATTTCGAATGGCGCCGCCCGTTGATTGTGACTTGGATACGCAATGTTATATTCAACAGTTCATGGACCACGACCCCTCATCCGAAGCCTCTGATATGCGGTGTGGTCCGTTAACCTATGACGGACATACAGGCACGGATTTTGCCATTCGCGATCCGCGCGCACAGCCAAATGGCCTGAACGTCATTGTAAGCGCTGCAGGCACGATCAAAGCCCTGCGTGATGGGATTCCGGACATCGCCTATACACCTGCACTTGCGCAGGAATTAGACGGTAAAGAATGTGGAAACGGCGTTGTAATCGCGCATGATCAGGGTTGGGAAACACAATACTGCCACCTGAAACAGGGGTCCATCTCCGTGAAAGTCGGTGACAATGTTCAGGTGGGCGATGTTTTGGGAAAAATCGGGCTGTCGGGTCGGACACAGTTTCCACACGTTCATGTTTCTGTACGCCACAATGGAACCCGTATTGATCCATTTGCGCCATCAGGGCGCCTAACCTGCAACGCATCTGTGGACACATTATGGGACACGCCACTTGAATATGATGCAGGTGGCCTGCTCAGTTTGCGTTTTTTTGATCACTTGCCGAAAATTGAAACCCTGCGCTTTGGTCGCGAAACTGCACCACTTACAAACCAAAGTCCCGCAATCGTCATCGCCGCCTTTGGATTTGGTGCGCAAAAAGGCGATACCGTAACCCTCCGCATCGACGGACCACGCTCCACAGTATTTGAGCACAGCGTCACGATGGATCGCAATCAGGCACAATTCATGCGATCGGGCGGGAAAAAGCTTTCGCGCCGTATTTGGCGCTCTGGGGAATACCACGCCACGGCCACAATGACACGTGATGGCAAATAATCTCAGAATTGAAATCGGCAATCACCGTTCCGTAAGTTTGATTTCAATGCGCCTATTCTGCGCGCGCGCCTCTGGTGTATCGTTTGTGTTCACTGGCTGGAACTCTCCAAACCCATTGGCGGCCATACGATTGGCGGGGAACTGTAGCGCCTCTACCATATAGCGCACCACCGACAGTGCGCGCGCTTGGCTTAGTTCCCAATTATCACGAAATTCACCTGCTCCTGACAGGGGGATATTATCCGTATGACCATCAACACGGATGACCCATTCGATGGTGTCGGGAATACTATCCTTCACCCCCAATAAAATATTGGCAACCTTATCGATTTCCAATTGACCCGCTTCGGACAAACTTGCGGCGCCTGGTTCAAAAAGGACCTCTGACGAGAACACAAATCTGTCGCCAACAATTTTCACGCCTTCTTGGCCTGCCAAAATTTCGCGAAGGCGACCAAAAAATTCAGACTTGTAGTTCGCCAAATCCTGCGCCTGATCTGCAAGTTGGTTGCGTTCTGCCTCTAACTTTTTCGCTGCTGACTCAAGACGGATTCGCTCTGCTTCTTCCAGTTTACGACGCTTGCGCTCTTCTGATGCGGCGCGGGCAAGTGCGGCGTTCAAGCGGTTCCCAAGGTTCTGCAATTGGATTTGTGAATCAGCGTCCTTTTGTTCCGATAGCGCCAAAAGTTCCTGCAATTTACCCAATTCAGCACGCAGGATTGAAACCTGTTGATTTAATAACTCTTGCTGCTTGGCTGCCTCGATCAATTCATTTGCGCGTTTCTCTGATAGATCTTCGGAAACACCCAATGATTTTCGTGCTTCGGCCAAAAGAATTTCGCGTTGCTCCAACGCGCTTAGTCGTTCGTCAGCCAGTGCATCTGCCGCCAACCTTGCTGCCAGTGCGGCTTGCAAATCTTCGGTCAGGTTTTGGCGTTCACCCTCTGCTTTGACCTTGGCGGCAAGCGCTTCTGCCAGTTGTTGTTCCAGCGATTTAAGCGCCCCTTGATTTTGACCCGCAAGCTGTTCAAGCGCATTTTCCAATTCTGAGATCCGCTCTTCTGCACGATCCCGCTGCAGGTTTGCGGCATCCGTTGCATCACGCTGATTTTCCAAATCCAACAAGGCGCGTGCAAGATCACTTTGCATATCACTCAATTCTGTGAATTGCGCACGTTCCCACGTATTTGCTTCGTTCAACCTGTTGTTCACAGCTTCCAATTGACGGGCCATTTCATCCTGACGCGCCAACGACGCGGCAAGCGCGATTTGTAACCGCTGAACTTCTTGATCCGCCTCTTTTCGTGCCTCTTCTACACTTTCCAAACGTTCGGTTTGTTCGCGGTCCATTGCGCTAATCGTGATCAGCGCCTCTTCGAGTTTCTTTGCAACACTATCCTTTGCCGCATTGGCCGCCGCCAGTAATGTCAGAGTGTCCTCGGCCTTTTTACGCTGTTCTTCTAATGCCAATGTCATCGCCGTCAGTTCAGCGTTCGAATTCTCCAACCGTTTACGCAATTCTTCGGCAGCGGCAGCTGATACCAATTTTGCGGCCTCTGCTTCACTTAGTTGCGTGGTCAGTTCTTCCAATCGCTGTGTTTGTTCGTCAATCGTTGTGGATGCATCCGCCTTATCTTTGCGCAAGGATGCAATCAGCGCTTCCAACGCTTCTCGTTCACTGGCTTTGCGACGTGCTTCTTCTGCGGCGACATCAATCTCATCTCTTGCTTGGGCAAGAGCGAGGTTCAATGCCTCGGCTTCGCTCATTAGTTCATCACGTCGATTTTCTAGGGACTGAATGTTCGCAAGGTTCTCTTGTTGTGAGGCCAGCAAACCCGCTACTTGTGCCTCAAACGCTGTGATTTTAGAATTTGCATCAGCCAGCGCATTTGCAGTCTGATCTCTCTCTAACGTCAGTTGTGCGATCAATGCGGATTGCGCCGCAACTTGGGTTTCCGCATCACTTAGAATAGAGGACAGCGCTCCCAATTCAGTCTCGAGCGATTTGACACGTTCCTGCTCTAATCCCAATGCCTCTGCGATTGCTGCAATTTCGGCACTCAGCGTGTTCAACTCGGTCTCTTGGCCTGAAATCGTTTCACGCAATACAAATTGGATCACCATGAAAATCGTCAGAACGAACATTAGGACCAATAAAAGTCCCGTCATCGCATCCACGAACCCGGGCCAGATTGATCCCTGAAAGCGTTGTCCCGTTCTGCGCGATAATGCCATATTACGCCTCTTTATCGACGCGGTTTGCCAGAGGCTTCAATTTCCGCGGTCGTCTGCACCAATGCATTCGTCAATGCATGCACATCCGCGCGGATCGATGCGATGGTCTCTTGGCGTCCAGCGGCCAAGTCCTCCATCAAATGCAGCATTTGAACATCGATTGAACGCAAACGCATACGGCTTTCTGCGTCAACCGCATCGTTCTTTTCCATGTTGCCCAAAACCTCTAGCAATTTTTCCTGCCCAGCCGCCACGCGTTCAAGGGCGGAATTGCTGGGTGCGCTTTGCTCAAGTTGAACAGTCAGGTTTGAAAGGTTGTCTGCCAAAATTCCGATTTTTCCATCAACCATGGTTCGTGTTTCATCTGATTGTTCAAACATCAACCGCATGGCATCCATCTGCTCTGACATTTGATCCAAGACCGCAGTGAACAATGCGTTTTCAGTAGAGGTTTCGCCGTCACCAGACGAAAACCCCAAGCGCGTGATTGATGACAACCATTCTTCTAATTCACGGTAAAATCGATTTTGCCCGTGCCCAGCAAACAACTCTAACAACCCAACCAGCAGTGAACCAGCAAGCCCCAATAATGATGAGGAAAAGGCCACGCCCATCCCACTTAGCTGTCCTTCCAATCCGTTCATTAATCGGTTGAATACCTCAAACCCACTTTCTCCATCTTCTGGGGCAAGCGATCTAATGGTTTCCACCAAGGATGGCACCGTTGTCGCCAACCCATAAAATGTGCCCAATAAGCCAAGAAAGATGAGCAAGTTTACAATATAGCGGGTAATCTCACGCGCTTCTTCAATACGCGTCGCGACAGAATCCAGAATTGACCGCGTGGACGATGCAGCAATTTGCATGCGCGACCCGCGCGAGCGCAGCAAGGTTGCCAATGGCGCAAGTATCTGTGGTGGACGTGATGAATGCCCCGGATCGCGTGCAAAATTTTCAATCCATCGGACGGAATAAATCAGTGCGAACACCTGCACAAAACAACTGATGATACCAACGCAGAATACAAAAAAGATAAAGCCATTCAGATACAGGTTCGCCGTCACAACCGCGATCACGTCATTTAATGCCACGAACAACCCGATGCTCGCCAATCCAATGGCCAACATCATCATAATGATTTGACGTATAGGTTGAGAGAAATGAAGCTTGGTCTCTAATGCCTGCTTGTCCATGCGGGACAGCCCTCACTACTATTAGTAATTGTGCACAGTCTACTCACTATATTTAGGTTCGCCAAGTGACTGACCACGGATTTTCGTGACTTCGGCTTCTAACCATTGCAGATCAGCATCATAAATCTGCGAATCATTCAAAAAATTCACCGTATTGCGAAGATATTCCCAATTTGGGCCACGCCCACCAACCGCATGCGCGATGATGTTTGCTTGTTCGTTTAACGACAAATCACAATACTGATCGTGCGTTTCATCAATGACGTAGACCACAGATTCCACACGACCGATGTCCTTTACATCGATCAACAATATTTTTTCGATATAAGCCGAGGAAATTAGTTCACGTTCCCGCAAATATTCAAGTGTGTCTGCCTGATGTTCAGGGGCCACCGAAAAGGCAACACCGTCGCACGCCGCCTGATCTTTCACATCAAGGGCCAAAACCAAACCTGGGTCTTCTACTGTGCCCCGATGATGGATTGATCGCATTGAAAATGCTCGCCGATATCCGCTAAGCGTTGCCGCTCGTTGTTCGACAAATGGAAAGCCCGGGTTCCACAGCAATGACCCGTATCCGAAAACCCACATTAATTTGCCTCTTCCCTTGTCTTTTCACCCATCTAACGCGTATCTGAGCAAAGGAAAAGAGAGCACTATGTTACGAATAATTGTCATCACCCTGACCTTTGCAGTCCTTTGGAGCATCCGCTGGTTCTGGTTTGCAGGACCGAACCAAGCGTTGATTGAGAATTGGGTGACAGGTGGCGCGGGCATTGCGACATATTCAGCCGTTCGACAAGTTGGATTTCCAAACCGGTATGATTTGACATTGAACAACCTGCGCATAACAGATGGCGATTCTCAGATTTTTGAAACCGATGTGCTGCAAATTATGCGCCTCGCTTATCGACAGGATCATTTTGTTTTAGCGGTTTCAAATGACATAAAAATCATTGGGAAAAACATAACAACATCCCAAAATCGTGCATCCATTGTGAACCAGAAAAACGATGTTCAGCGCGTCGTTTGGGAGGCGAACGATATTGCATTGGACAACGGCACAACAATTAAACACGGGCAACTTGCTATTATAGTCCCGCCAAACGGTCGTGAAATCACACTTTACCTGCAGCTCAGCGAAATCGCGCAAAATGGTATGGTCGTGCATGAAAATGCCAAACTACAAGTCAAATTACAGCTGCAGTCGGTGCCCGACACGTCCACCTTGGCTAAATTCGTCACATCGTTGAAAACGGGTTTCATCAGCGCGGCGATTTCAAATCCTGATGACGCAGAACAGATGAAACAACTTACTGAGTTTAGAAACATTGGTGGAACAACAAGTCACTTTCCCGTGCTTGCCACACTTTTTAAATAGCAAAAGGCGCTGCAGCAAAACAGCGCCTTTCTGGCAGGATGCCGAATTCGGCCACAATAAGTTTCTTACTTAAA
>JAKMGV010000165.1 GCA_022424725.1 Paracoccaceae bacterium | reverse complement strand
AAATTTGATGCTGTCGTGCATTTCGCGGCGATCCCGCGTTTGTTGTTCAAAAGCGATAATGAATGTTATCGCGTGAATACAGTTGGTACCTACAATGTTATCGACGCTGCCATCAAACTGGGCGTAAAGAAGGTGATTTTTGCATCCTCTGAAACGACCTACGGTATTTGTTTTGCCGATGGAGAGCTGAAGCCAGATTACCTACCCATCGACGAAGAGCATCCGACAATTCCAGAGGATAGCTATGCGATGTCTAAGGTAGTAAATGAGGTGACCGCGCGATCGTTTCATCAGCGTTCAGGCATCGATATCTACGGGCTGCGTATTAATAACGTGATTGAACCACATGAATACTCCGAAAACTTTCCCGCCTATTTTGCAGACCCGAAATTGCGCCTCAGAAATATCTTTTCCTACATTGATGCGCGTGATTTGGGACAAATGGTGCAAAAATGTTTGGAAACGAATGGATTGGGTTATGAAGTATTTAACGTCTCCAACGATGATCACTCTGTGCATTGCACATCGGAGGATTTGATCGAAACCTATTATCAGGGCGTACCGATCAAGGGGGATGAAATACCCCAAAGTTTCTATACGAATGCCAAAGCCAAACGGCTACTGGGATATCAACCCGCGCATTCATGGCGTGATTATGTTTCGCCGTAATTCTTTTGCGATAACGAGCAGGCTAAGCGCATGAATAAAGGTCAATTACGAACCTGCGAGCTATGCAATTTAAACGTTGAATTTGGCGAACGGCCCAACATGCCCGCGTTGGCGAATGTGACCGAGGCTGAACAGCGTGCGGGACTGCACCTTGCCGCCATTCACCGTATGCATTTACGCGATATGCAGCGGTTGGCGCGTGTCTTGGAACAGGTCGAACAGGGGGCTGTTTCGCCCGAGGTTTTTGCACAAGAAGTGTCCAATGTGGAATTGACCCACAATATGCGCATCTTTGGAACAATGTGCGGGCGTGAGTGTCAGGTTTTGACCTTTCATCATGACGCCGAAGAACACATGATTTTCCCGCAACTTGAACAGCAAAATATTCAGGCGTTAAGCCGTGTTGTAGACCGTTTGAAGCAGGAACACTTGATCGTGCACGAATTGATCACACGGTTGGAAACGGCTGCCCAAGCCTTGGTTCAAAATCCAGATGAACACAACTTTGCCAAAACCAAAGCAACCTTTGCACAATTGCACAATGTCGTGATTTCGCACTTTGGATACGAGGAAACAGAACTGCGTGAGGCATTGGGTAGGTTCGTTCCCGTCATGTAATTATGCCGAGTCTGAAGGAGCCTATGACAGAGCCTGAATTGAATAAACGTGTTGCGATCATTGGTGCAGGCCTGATTGGGTGCAGCTGGGCCGCGCTGTTTATGAAACACCGATGGGATGTCACGATTTGGGATCGTAATCCTGACGTTTATGAAAACGTGTCTGACACGGTTACGCGCGCCTTGGCGGATTTGGATAATTTGTATGACCCAAAATCTAAAACGGGGTCTTTTACCCTGTGTGATGAACTGCATGTCGCGGTTTTGGATGTGGCCTATGTGCAAGAAAATGTTGCAGAAAACCTGAACGTGAAACAGGCGCTGTTTGCAGAACTTGATAAACATGTCGACCCAATGGTTCCAATTGCCTCATCCACCACGGCCTATACATGGAGCGATCTGTTCAGCGGGAGTGTGCATCAGGACCGTTTTCTGATCGCGCATCCGTTCAATCCACCGCATTTGATCCCCTTGGTTGAACTGTCGGGTCAAAATGATCCCGTTTTGAGGCAGGCCACCGAAATATACGAGGGGTTAGGGCGCGTTGTAATTGCGTTGAAAAAAGAAGCGCCTGGTCACATTGCAAACCGATTGGCCGCGGCCCTTTGGCGAGAGGCGGTTCATCTGATGAAAGAGGGCGTTGCAGACGTACGTGACATCGACAATGCTCTAGTCCACGGTCCAGGCCTGCGGTGGGCAACAATTGGACCCAGCCTTGCCTATCATTTAGGCGGTGGTGACGGTGGTATTTCGGCCTATTTCGAACACCTTGGGAAAAGTCAGGAAAAGCGTTGGGACACACTTGGTACCCCGAAACTTGACGATGCGACTGTGCAGATGTTGGTTGATATGATCGAACGCGAATATGCAGATCAATCATCCTATGAGTTGGCCAAGAAACGTGATCATGATTTGATCGGGATTCTGAAGTCGCGCAAAGAAAAGTCTTAGTTTCCATCGTATCATTTGAACGCAGCGATGCGCAGGCTATATCCCAAGATGCACCAATTACTTTCCCCAATCCGGAGCCGCAGTTTGACACCCCCCGATAAGGAATATGCCTCCTTAACCGAGTTTTATCGTGCCGCCTGGGATCAGTTGGGGCGGGGCGTTGCGGATGCAAAACATCCAGCGCGCGCACCGACATTGGCGACGATTTCCGCAAATGGATTTCCCGCGCAACGTACCGTTGTTCTGCGGGCCGCAGACAGAGCGCCGGCAGAAGTCGAAATTCACACGGATACTCTGACGCCCAAGGTAGAAGAGTTGCGCGAAAACAATAAGGCGGCACTGCACGTTTGGATCCTCAAATCCATGTTGCAACTTCGGCTTGAGGTTTGTTTTGATATTTTGACGGGGTTAGAGGTTGCGGACCGCTGGAATGCGGTGCCGCCTGCTTCGCGTATATCCTACGGCACACACCCCGTTCCGGGGAAACCGATTGCGGGGCCGTTCGACTATGAAAAACCCGCCGAACAGACTCGCTTTGCCGTACTAAAAGGCCATGTTCAGCAAATCGAGGTTTTGTACCTTGGAACCAAACATCAACGCGCGCTTTATAAACGCACTGACGATTGGTGTGGGCAGTGGATTTCCCCCTAGTTTTGTGCCAAGTGCATGTCTTCAAATTCGGCTCGGGTTAGGGTGACTTGAACGCCCAATGACCCATCATCGCGCACAGGAGATTTGCGCAAGAACAAAGCCGCCGCATGTACTTCGGTATGTTCAAAACAACACTGAAATATCAGTGACATCAGGTATTCCTGCGTTTCAAAATTTTCTGCGGCGGCAGTCCGCAAAATTTTGCGGATCAAGGGGTCATAATCAAACACACGATCCATTTGATCGGCATCAATTATGACCCATGATTTATCCAGATACAAAACCATGTCCAAAACATGCGCATCTGGGATAATGTCATCTGTTTCATAGGTCCCAATGCTGCAGGGGAGCGCCAGATCGTTTAATCGAATTTGCGCATGCTTTGTCATGTGTTTACCGCCTACGAACTGGCAAGTTTCTTCCTCGGGTCGAAAAATGGCTTTTCGCACACCACACCATTGCGTATATCCGATTTTGTGTCGATGACCAGCTGAGTGCCAATGTTGGTGTGTGCAGTTGAAACCATGGCGAGGGCGATGTTTTTCTGCAGCCTTGGGGAATAAACGGCGGATGTTACCTTGCCCACAACCTGATCCCCTGCACTGATCTGCCAAAATGTTGTATTTGGTCCTGTCAGGGGCGCACCATCAAACTCAATTCCGATCAATTGACGCGAAACACCTGTTTGATGGATTGTTTTCAACGCCTCTTTCCCAACGAAATCTGCGTCCATTTCCAAATCAACCAAACGCCCCAATTCAACTTCATATGGGTTTGTGTTGATATCGGCATCCGCATGATAGGAGAGCATCGCACCTTCGATGCGGCGGATTGAGGATGTGTGCCCTGGTTTCAGGCCATGTGCCTGACCAGCGGCCATTATTTTTTCCCACAATGCGTCCCCCTTTGAACCATCACGCAGATAAATTTCGTAGCCCAATTCACTGGACCACCCTGTGCGCGACACAACCAATGGAATGCCATCCAGATCCAATTCGCGCAGCCAATAATATTTCAATGACAAAATATCATCGCCGAACAACTCTTGCATAATGAATCCCGATTTTGGACCCTGCAGTTGAAGGGGAGATACATCAGGTTCGTGGATTTGAACATCCAATCCCGAATGTACGGCAACCCCCTGGGCCCAGAACAGAACATCACTGTCTGCTAATGAAATCCAGAAATGGTTTTCTGCCAATCGCAGCAAAATTGGATCGTTTAAAATGCCCCCTGCCGCATTTGTAATCAGGACATATTTGCATTGACCAACCTGCATGTTCGACAGATTGCGCGGGGTTAGCATTTGCACAAATTTTGCGGCTTCTGGTCCTGTGATTTCCACCTGACGTTCCACTGCGACATCGCACAAAATGGCATCATTCACCAGGTTCCAGAAATTCTGTTCGGGATCACCAAAATCCCGTGGGATGTACATGTGGTTATAGACGGAAAAATCCCGTGCCCCCCAACGCACTGTTGCGTCGAAATAGGGTGATTTGCGAATTTGTGTGCCAAAGCCAAAATTTGATGTGGTGCTCATCGTGGTG
>JAKMGV010000049.1 GCA_022424725.1 Paracoccaceae bacterium | reverse complement strand
ACATGCCAACGCTTGGGGCCTTGGCATTGATATGCAGTCCCTCACGCCAAGCCTCAGGCAGGCGCGGACCATGGCGTTCAGAGTGTTTCATCATCCAAATAAGGGGAATATTGGACAAGGGCCGCGCTGATTCATCCCCCAACAAATGCCCCCCGACATCCGCATCAGACCCTGAAAACCACACCTGCTCCATGTCGTGGGGTGCACCTGTTTCATCCGTCTCCCAGCGTTCGGGCGCATAGGCCGCGCCGCGCCAACACGCGCCAACTGGTGCGCCAATTTCCCCACTACAGCCCCGGGATATGATGCACGCTGGTGATCATCGTGCTTTGCCACAGCTGCTTGTATAGCCAACCAACATGTGTTCGCGCCCCTCTTGCAAGGTCGAAAGGGTGCCATCAATCAAAATGATAAGCGTGCGGGATGCACGGCGCCGCGTCGGTCTTTCCTTGGCAGTGTCTGTTTGCCCCGCCGCCCAGCGCAGCACACAGGAAAGTGCGTCACTCAGCGGCCTTTGGCGCGTCATTCAGCATCTGCCAAACGCGATGCGGGGTAAATGGCATGTCCGCTTGGGTCACACCACGATCCCATAGGGCGTCTTGCACCGCATTTGCAACCGCCGCCATTGCGCCTACGGTCCCAGCCTCGCCACAGCCCTTCATGCCCATGATGTTGGCCGTGGATGGGACAGGTTCTGTTTCAAATTTTACAAATGGCATATCCACCGCGCGGGGCATCGCATAATCCATAAATGTCGCGGTCAGCAACTGACCATCCTCATCATAGACCACATGTTCACACAATGCTTGTCCTAGGCCCTGCGCAACACCGCCGTGCACCTGACCTTCTGCCAATAGTGGATTGATAAGGTTGCCAAAATCATCAACCACAACATAATGATCAACCATAGTTTTCCCTGTTTCTGGGTCAATCTCAACCTCAGCAACATGCGCTCCATTGGGGAACGAACGCGCCTCAAGTGTTGCGCGTGCCTCTTGGATCAACAGTTCGTCACGCCCATCCTCGCGGGCCATTTCCGCCGCCTCAAGGAAGGTCGGCGTTAGGTTTGAACCCGCCGCGCGGAAAGTTTCATCGTCAAATGAAATATCCTCGGCCGCGACACCCATTTTATCCGCAAGATAGAGAGTAAAGCTTTCGATCATCTTATCGACCGTCGCCAAGGTGGCGTTGTTTTGCACGGTGACCGAACGCGATCCGCCTGTGCCCCCACCCTGTTTGATCAGATCACTGTCGCCCTGAACCACGATGATTTTTTCCAGCGGGATACCCGTTTGATCGGAGAGGAATTTCGCATAAACCGTTTCATGCCCCTGCCCGTTTGATTGCGTGCCGACAAAAATACAAACCGTTCCATCATCGTTAAATTCAACACGCGTACTTTCGCTTGGATCACCTAGGATGGATTCAATATAAAAACACAGGCCTTGACCGCGCAGTTTTCCGTTCGCCTCGGACGCGGATTTGCGCGCCCCAAAGCCCGCCCGATCACACGCGGTTTCAGCATGATTTAATACGCGCGAAAAATCACCCACGTCATAGGTTTCACCCGTAGTTGTCTTATACGGAAACTTTTCCACGGGGATAAAGTTTTTGTGGTGCAATTCCCACAGATCTACACCCAATTCACGCGCGGCACGATCCATCAGGCGCTCAAGGACATAAATCGCCTCGGGGCGGCCCGCACCGCGATAGGCGTCCACTTGTGTCGTGTTGGTATAATATCCCTTCACACTCAGATAGGTGGCCTGCACATCATAGGTGCCCATCAAAACCCGTGAAAACAGTTGCGTTTGAATGGGTTGCGCAAATTGCGAATTATAGGCCCCCATGTTGCAATCCGTATGCACGCGGTAGGCCTGAATGCGGTGATTGGCATCAAATGCAAATTCCGCCCATGACACCAAATCGCGCCCTGCATTGTCGGTTAGCATCGCTTCTGTGCGATCTGACATCCAACGCACGGGACGACCCAATGTCATCGCGGCATGGGCCAGGACATAAGCCTCTGGATATGCCATGGCCTTCATCCCAAATCCACCGCCTGTGTCAGGGTTGGTGACGCGGATGTTATCCTTGGGCATGTTTAACATTTGGCTTAGGCGGTTCCAATGGGCCCAAACCCCTTGGGCATTTATGGCAACATGCAAACGTTCGCCGTCGAATTCCGCATAACATCCACGCGGTTCGATGGAATTCACGATAACGCGGTTGTCCCCCACCTCTAGCTTCACCACATGTGCGGCCTTATCAAATTCCGATTGGGTTTTTTCGGCGTCGCCCATTTCCCAATCAAAGGCCAGGTTGCCAGGCGCCTCGGCATGGATATCGGTGTCACCCTGGGCCAGTGCCAATTGGACGGGCAATTCATCATAATCAAATTCAATCAACTCGGCCGCATCGCGGGCCTGTTGCATCGTGTCGGCAATAATCATTGCAACGGGTTCGCCAACATGGCGCACACGGTCCGTTGCCAACAAGGGACGTGGTGGTTTTGCGCCGTCACTGCCATCGCGGTTTTTCACAACCGTGCCTTCCAAATCCATGGAAATGCCTGCCGCGATCAGATCGGCCGCCGTAATAACAGCCGCGACACCCTCGCTTTCACGCGCATCACTGACGTCCAGATTGGTGATCACACCATGCGCAATGGGTGAGCGAAAAACAAACGCATGCAGCGCATCGGCAGGTGCGATATCATCGATATATTTACCAAATCCTGTTAAAAAACGCTGGTCTTCTACGCGTGTAATAGGCTGGCTTTTCCCGAACTTATCCATGTGATGTCTATCCCGTTGATCCGTCTTTGATTTGTGCGAACACTACCCATAGATTTAGGGCTGTCCAACCCTTTTCCACCTTTTAATGAAAACTCCTGTGTATTCGTGACGCAACGTGCAGAAATTCTTGGCAATGTTGCTTTCCCTTTTGCGAAAATCGGGTTAGACCGATCCGCGCAAAACAACACGATGAATAGGCAGTTTCATGGCACTGGAAAAAACCTTCGACACTGGCACGGCAGAAGCGCGCATTTATGCAGCGTGGGAACAGGCAGGATGTTTCAAAGCGGGCGCAAATGCCACGCGGGACGAAACATTCACCATCATGATCCCGCCCCCCAATGTGACGGGCGTTTTGCACATGGGCCATGCATTCAACAACACCTTGCAGGATATTTTGATCCGCTGGAAACGCATGCAGGGGGTCGATACCCTGTGGCAACCCGGGACCGATCACGCGGGGATTGCCACGCAAATGGTTGTCGAACGTGAATTGGCCAAAGCGGGAGAACCAAGCCGCGCTGAAATGGGCCGTCAGGCGTTTTTGGCCAAAGTCTGGGAATGGAAAAAGCAATCGGGCGGTACCATCATCAATCAGCTTAAACGCCTTGGCGCCAGCTGTGATTGGGAGCGCACCGCATTCACCATGTCAGGCGCCCCCAACGCCCCCGCGGACGAGGATGGCAATTTCCATGACGCCGTCATCAAAGTTTTCGTCGAGATGTATAACAAAGGGTTGATTTATCGCGGCAAACGCTTGGTCAACTGGGACCCGCATTTTGAAACGGCGATTTCGGATCTTGAGGTCGAAAATATCGAAGTTGCGGGCCACATGTGGCATTTCAAATATCCACTGGCAGATGGTCAAACCTATACCTACGTCGAAAAGGACGAAGATGGGAACATCACGCTAAGTGAGGAACGCGATTATATCTCAATCGCGACTACGCGCCCTGAAACCATGTTGGGCGATGGTGCGGTTGCGGTGCATCCCAGTGATGAACGCTATGCGCCGATTGTTGGTAAACTATGCGAAATCCCTGTTGGACCCAAGGAACATCGCCGTTTGATCCCCATCATTACGGATGAATACCCCGATCCTGATTTCGGATCAGGTGCGGTAAAAATCACAGGCGCACATGACTTCAACGACTATCAGGTGGCCAAACGTGGCGGCATCCCGATGTACAACCTGATGGACACACGCGCCGCGATGCGCGGCGATGGCCGCGCATATGCAGATGAGGCCGCCGAGGCGCAGCGCATTGCAAATGGCGAAATCGAATGGGACGAAAACAAAGTCGCCGCCATGAACCTTGTCCCCGATGAATATCGCGGGCTGGATCGGATGGAGGCCCGTGAACGGGTTGTCGCCGCCATTACAGCCGAAGGCAACGCCGTCATGATCCCCAACCCCAAAGCGGGTGAGGACGGTGAAGCGGACCTGATCCCACATGTGGAAAACAAACCCATCATGCAGCCCTTTGGTGATCGATCAAAAGTCGTGATTGAACCCATGCTGACCGATCAATGGTTTGTCGATACCGCCAAAATCGTCGGCCCCGCCTTGGACGCGGTGCGCGACGGAACGGTCAAAATCATTCCAGAGTCGGGCGAAAAGACATATTATCATTGGCTGGAAAACATCGAACCCTGGTGTATTTCGCGCCAATTGTGGTGGGGCCATCAGGTGCCTGTGTGGTTTGACGATGCAGGCAATCAATATTGCGCCGCAACCGAGGCCGAGGCACAGGCACAAGCGCCCGGCAAAACCCTAACCCGTGACCCCGATGTTTTGGACACATGGTTCAGCTCTGGCCTATGGCCAATTGGTACGCTGGGCTGGCCTGAACAAAATGCGGCACTGGACAAATATTTCCCAACCTCAACCCTGATCACGGGTCAGGACATTTTGTTTTTCTGGGTTGCGCGGATGATGATGATGCAATTGGCCGTAGTCGATCAAATCCCGTTTGATACGGTTTATCTGCACGGGCTGGTGCGCGATGCCAAGGGCAAGAAAATGTCCAAATCCACGGGCAACGTGATTGACCCATTGGACATCATTGATGAATACGGGGCGGATGCGTTGCGGTTTACCAATGCCGCCATGGCATCTATCGGGGGCGTATTAAAATTGGACATGCAGCGGATCCAAGGATACCGCAATTTCGGCACCAAACTGTGGAATGCCGCACGTTTTGCCGAAATGAACGAGGCCGTGCCATCCGACGGCACCATTCCAATGGCCGACCAAGCGGTCAACAAATGGATCATCGGCGAAACCGCCAAAGTGCGCGAGGTTGTGGACGCGGCCTTTGAAACGTATCGGTTTAACGATGCCGCACAGGCGCTTTATGCCTATGTTTGGGGTAAGGTTTGCGATTGGTACGTGGAACTGTCAAAACCCCTATTGAATGGCGACAATGAGGCCGCCAAAAAGGAAACGCGCCGCGTGATGGGCTGGGTGATTGATCAGTGTTTGATCCTTTTGCACCCAATTATGCCCTTTATCACAGAAGAGCTGTGGGGCGCATTGGGCGAACGGGCCAAGATGGTCGTGCACGCCGATTGGCCAACATACAGTGCCGCCGAATTGGTGGACCCCGCCGCAGATCGTGAAATGAACTGGGTGATCAGCCTGATCGAAGGGATCCGTTCTGCCCGTTCGCAAATGCGCGTCCCTGCAGGTCTGCGCATTCCGATGATCGTGACCGAGCTGGACGATACAGGTCAGGCCGCATGGAAAAGAAACGAGGCGATGATCCTGAAACTGGCCCGTGTGGTTGACTTGGCCCATGCGGATGCCTTCCCCAAGGGGACGATCACCGTGGCGGTTCATGGCGGTACGTTTGGCCTGCCGCTCGCGGATATTATCGACATTGAGGCTGAAAAAGAACGCCTTGAAAAATCTCTTGGGAAATTGGCCAAGGAATTGGGCGGTTTGCGCGGACGGTTGAACAATCCGAAATTCGTCGCCTCTGCCCCTGATGAGGTGGTCGCAGAAGCGCGCGCAAATCTGGCCGAGCGTGAAGAAGAAGAAGCCCAGCTAAAAGCCGCGATGGATCGGTTGAACGAGATCTAACAACACCCTGCCCCAGCTACCCGGCTGAGGCAGATGTGATTAATTCACGAAGGGTCTTTGGAAAAACGCGGGCAACTTGAACCACAATATTCAACGGGTTTTTCATTGTACGAAGCCGACCGCGGGTGGCGACAAAGACGCCGCCCATGGGGGCGGTCGGCGTCTACCAATCTGGCGATTGGCTTGAGCAGAACTCAACTCCACCACAGTTTAGAGCGTCACACCAACACGAAACTCAGGACCAAGGGCGCGACGCCGATGGTCATGACGGTTGAGACAACGACCAAACCCGCCACCGCATCGGCATCGACCTTGAACCGTTCGGCCAGTAGATAGGATGTCACCGCAACAGGGGCCGACATTTGCAGGATCAGCACGGCATAGGCCACATCGGGCAGATCAAAAAACGCACCGACCCCAATGGCTACGCCTGTGCAGATGGCGATTTTTGCGGCAGACAGCCAAATGGAATTCACAATATTTGCAGGTTTCAATCGCGCAACCGCGACCCCCAGCGTGATCAGCATGATTGGAATGCCAATGCCCCCGACAAGATTGATGGTATTGGCCAGAAACTCGGGCAACTGCCACCCCTGCACCAAAAATACCAACCCCAAAAGCGTTGAAAGAACCAAGGGTTCACGCACCAATTTGCGCAAGGATGTGCCCCCCGTGATCACATAAATCCCGATGCTAAAGGCAAAGACGGATGTCACGCTGAACAAAATAATCGCATAGCCAAACCCCGCCTGCCCAAAGGCAAAAAGGCACAGTGGCAGTCCCATGTTGCCTGTATTCCCACTGACAAATGGCGCGAAATAGCTGGGCATGTCCAAGCGGGCCAGTTTGACAAAAACGTAAACCGCCACCATCGCCCCACCATAGGTCGCAATCGAGGCCCAGAACATGGTGGCCAAGGCCTCGGGATCGATGTTCGTGTTGACCAGACTGTCAAACACCAAACAGGGGATTGCGATATTGGTCGCCAACCGGGTGACAAACTCGGTTGGGTACTCCACCCCCCGCTTCACCCAGAGATAGCCGCTGCCCGCAATCAAAAAGACTGGGGCAACAACGTTAAAAATGATCAGGAACAGGGCCATGCCCTAGCCAGCATCGCGGCCCTCGGGGCCTGTCATGTCAAAGCCAAGGTGGCGTGCAACGGTAAAGATATCCTTGTCCCCACGCCCACACATGTTCATGCAGATGATGTGATCAGATGGCAGGGTTGGCGCAATTTTCATCACGTGACCCAGCGCGTGCGAAGGTTCCAGCGCGGGAATGATCCCCTCTGTCGCACAGCACAGTTGGAACGCCTCTAGCGCCTCTTTATCTGTGATCGACACATATTTTGCGCGGCCAATATCGTGCAGCCATGCGTGTTCGGGTCCAATCCCCGGATAATCCAAACCTGCTGAGATTGAGAAGCCTTCTAAAATTTGACCATCCCCATCCTGTAATAAATAGGTGCGGTTGCCGTGCAAGACGCCCGGACGCCCACCCGTCAGGGATGCGCAATGTTCCATGTCGTCATTGACGCCTTTGCCGCCCGCTTCAACACCGATAATGTTCACGTCCTGATCATCAAGGAAGGGGTAAAACAGACCCATCGCGTTGGATCCACCACCAATTGCCGCAATCAGCGTGTCGGGCAAACGCCCCTCTGCTGCCATCATCTGTTCTTTGGCCTCTTTGCCGATGATGGATTGGAAATCACGAACCATCGCAGGGTATGGGTGTGGGCCTGCAACGGTGCCGATGCAATAAAATGTGTCGCGCACGTTGGTCACCCAATCGCGCAGTGCATCGTTCATGGCATCTTTTAGCGTGCCACGACCTGATGTGACGGGCACAACCTCTGCCCCCAATAGGCGCATACGGAAAACGTTTGGGGCCTGACGTTCCACATCATGTGCACCCATGTAAACCACGCATTTCAAACCAAATTTCGCACAGACCGTTGCTGTGGCCACACCGTGTTGGCCTGCCCCTGTTTCCGCGATGATACGGGTTTTTCCCATGCGGCGGGCCAGAATGATTTGGCCCAACACGTTGTTGATTTTATGCGCGCCTGTGTGGTTCAGCTCGTCCCGCTTCATATAGATTTTTGCGCCGCCCAAATGATCGGTCAGGCGTTCGGCGAAATACATCGGGCTGGGGCGGCCAACATAATGCGTCCACAGATCATTCATTTCCGCCCAAAAGGCATCGTCCGTTTTGGCGCGTTCATATTGCTCTTCCAACTCAAGGATCAACGGCATCAGGGTTTCCGACACAAAGCGGCCCCCAAATTCACCAAAACGCCCCTTATCATCTGGGCCTGTCATAAAGCTATTGAAGAGATCGTTCGCCATTGTTGGTCCTCCGCCATTCACCCGCTAGGTTTAGCCTGTCATTTGGGTATGGTAAAGCGCCCGCGCGATAAATCACGCGATGTCACATGAAAAATTTACGAACGGCTGCTTTGGACGAATTTTTGGATCAATTCGGCGTTTTTTTGGCCCGGTGCATCTTCGACACCGCTCGAGACATCCACCTGTTTTGCGCCTGTCATTTTGACCGCTTCGGCCACGTTTTCAGGAGTTAGACCGCCCGCTAGCATCCAGGGACAGGGCCAACGACGCCCTGCAATCAAACGCCAATCAAAGGACAGGCCATTGCCGCCTGGCAATTCCCCACCCTTGGGCGGTTTTGCATCCACAAGGATTTGATCGGCCACACCAAAATAGCTTTCGAGTTTGGGCAAATCATCTCCATCCGCAATGCCAACCGCCTTCATCACGGGCAGGCCATAACGCGCCTTAACCTCTGTAACGCGTTCGGGCGTTTCACGGCCATGAAGCTGCAACATATCCAGTGGCACAGTTCCAGTGATCGCATCCAATTCAGCATCGCTGGGGTTCACAACCAAGGCAACCTTGGCCAATCCCAAGGGGGCTGCCAATGCCAATTCACGCGCTGCTGGAATGGTGATATTGCGGGGGGATTTTTCAAAAAATACCAACCCCATATAATTCGCGCCCGCATCCGCACAGGCACGCACATCGTCCACATTGGCAAGGCCACAAATTTTAACAGATACAGGGTTTGTCATTTGGGCTATGCGGGATCTTCAATCAGGACAAGGACGTCATCTTGGTCCTTGTACTTTTCACCCTTTAACTTCGCAAGCTCGCGCTCGGCATTGCGCAGAGCACGGCCATTGCGTGAGGCTTCGGCGCGTAATTTATATTCACGCAGCCATTCCCACGCAAACCCAACGCCCACGCCAAAGAAGATGCCCAAAAAGAAAACGGAAAACACAGGTAGGTTGATTGAAAACGCAAAAGGCGCAATGTCGTTCAATTCGGCAGGCAACAATGACAGTGTTGTCATTTCACGATTTGCCACAGCCAACAAAACCAAAACAAACGCAAGGCTGGCCAAAAAGGCATAGCGCACATACCGCATTACGACTCTTTCCCGTTCAAACGATCGCGCAGTAATTTACCCGTTTTGAAAAACGGCACTGCCTTGGCCTCAACGGGTACGGATTCACCTGTGCGTGGATTACGCCCCATGCGGGCGTCCCGCTTTTTCACCGAAAAGGCACCAAATCCGCGCAACTCAACCCGTTCGCCTTTGGCAAGCGCGTTGGTGATTTCATCGAATACGGTGTTGACGATGCGTTCAACGTCGCGCTGAAACAAGTGTGGATTTTCATCTGCGATTATCTGGACCAATTCCGAACGGATCATGGCGACGTTACCCTCCCAAGTGTTGCACACTCACTATAGGAATAATGCGAGGGCTGAGAAACACTTTGTGAAAATTTACGGCAATATTCTCAATTTTTCGCCGACTTCACCCAGAGTGTATCGGAAAAACATCCTTTGAAAGCAATGTTTTCTGCAGATGCAAAGATTTTAGCGCCTCGCGTCACGGCCTATTTACGAATCACAGGGCGGGCATTTGAGTTAGGCAACGCGGGATATTTTCTGAGCCGATCGGATCAAGGCGCGTGCATATTTTTGCTGCAAATGGTTGTTTGGAATAATACGCGCGGGCGTTTCGTTGGCTGGCGAAATCCGTTGAGGCACCGATGATAAATCTTCTGCCTGAAACATATCCATTACCTGTTCGCCCATATACAGGCTTTCCACTGCGGTACCATTTGCGAAAATAACCTGATGTTGGTCAAACAAAAGATGATGATACGAAACGGCATGCATTTGTGGCGCGACACAAGTTCGCGCGTGACCAACAAATCGATGCGCCGCAATCAAGGCTTCGTCGCAAGGCAATTCAGATTTCACCAAATCGCCATCGACTAAGACCCTATGTTGCCGCGACAGCCACAAATCACGGGTGTTTTCCAAACTGCCAGCTGGAAATAGGATGGGTGCATAACGTCCCTGCCCTATTGCGAATTTAGATCCTGCCCAGCGAATGGGCTGGTAACCATGCTCCAAGGTTTGCACCAAATCTCCTATCCGAAGCGTTTCAACCGCCCGTTCCCCCAAGGGGGTTTTAATCAAAGTGCCTGCGCAAAAACAGGGGATGGTCATCGAAATGTTATCGATCATCATATCATTTGCACTGGTGTTTGTTGTCACGTCCCGAAAACGTAAAATGATCCCTGTGATATCGTCAGGCAAATTAAACCCAACACTCAGAAATTTGTCCGTGGCCTCCTTGCCCCCTGTCGCAGACCAAGGTTTGCCCTTATTGTCGCTAAAGAGACCTGAAGCAAGAACGCGACTGGTGTCGTTTGCATCCAGGATTTCATATCGAGCCGCCGCATTATATCGGCTACCCAATTTGCCATATTGAAAACTAAGCGTACCACTTTTGCCGCCTTGTACCTGAATGAACTGTTCGACCACACCGTTTGGGGTCGTGTTACCACCGCTAAACTGAAGCGATGGTCCCCCATTTCCAGAATGCACAGAAACGTTCCGTGAAACGGTCCATCCCGTCAGGCCAGAGCTAAAATTCCCGTTTGTAATGCGCTGTGTCATCTCAGATCCGTTTGCGAGCGTCGTAAACAATGATCCAAAATGTATATTTCAAAATTGCGTCAAAATATTGACTAAAGTTAATTCAACAAAACTTTAGTCATGCCTAATGCAAAAATACCCCCTGCCAAGGCAGAGGGTATTGATGCGAAAGCTATCGCTTGGGTTTATTCGTCGCCTTTTAGCGCCGCGCCCAAGATGTCGCCCAATGAT
>JAKMGV010000164.1 GCA_022424725.1 Paracoccaceae bacterium | reverse complement strand
ATTTGGCGCATATTTAATCGGTTCATCCGAAGAAGAGCTATCCATTCCCAAACCAAATTTTTCTTTCTGCTGACCAAAATAGGAAACATCAACTGGTTAAAGAGAATTTAAGGGATGATAAGCAATTTACCGAATTTACACAATTTATAGTTGTGTCAGAACTGATGCAAAAAATCCGTCGCCCTGCGCGGATGGGATCCATTGTTTTTGTGTTTCAACCCGCCAAGTGGGGTTTTGGACCGTGAACCAATCAATTTGATCCTGATTTTCACAGGCCAGAACACTGCAGGTTGCGTAAACCAAACGGCCATCTGGTGCGACCAACTTTGCGGCATCGGATAGTATCTCGCGCTGCGTTGAAATCAGTGCGTCCAATTGATCTTGGGTCAAGGCCCATTTTCCTTCTGGATCGCGCCGCCAACTGCCCGATCCTGAACAGGGCGCATCACAGAACACTGCGCCATAGTCTGGCGCGAACTGATCTTTCGTCCGTGTCGAAATTTGTGCATTTGCACGTTCAGCACGTGTTGGTAAATCCACCATACGGCGGGGATTAACGTCATGTGCATGCACGGGTTCCCCCAACCACGCAGCAAGCGCGAGCGATTTTCCACCACCCCCCGCGCAATAGTCCAATATCGGGCCGCTTTGTTCGGGATCAAGCAAGGTAATAGAGGCTTGAGAATGCGCATCCTGCAGTTCGATCAATCCATCCCTGTAGGCTTCGCTCATCTGCAAACCCGCTGTGCGCCCCGTAACGCACAGGGCCGTGGGCACATCAGAATGCGGCGAAACATCATATCCCGCGTCTGATAGAGAGGCGCATGCCTGATCAACCGTCGCTTTCAACAAATTGGCCCTTAAAAACACGGGCGCACGCTGCTGCAATACTTGGGCAATCTCAACGGCTTGATCCCCCAGACTGTCACACCAGTGCGGCCATAGCCATTCAGGAATGTCGCAATTTACCCAATCAGACTTGACCGTTTCAAAAATACGTTCGTCCGCGCCAAGTGGAACAGGCGCAAATCGCGCATCTGTAAAGATCGTATCCAAATCGACACCCTGCACATACAGGATACCCCGCATCAGGGATCGGCCCGTACGTGCGCCCGCTGCTCGGCCCAGCGCACTGTCCCGCTGGCGCAAAGCGTCAAAGACATGATCACGGATCGCAGCGCGGTCTTTTGATCCCGCATAGCGATTGGCCCGCCCCCAGCGCGTCAGCGCCGTTTCCGCACGCGCCCCGTCCAGCACCGCATCCAGAATATCAATTGCGGCAGAAACACGCGCGGCAGGGGTCATTACATGATCCGATAATTGGGGCTTTCGCGGGTGATTTGAACGTCGTGCACATGGCTTTCCTTCAACCCTGCACCTGTGATTTTGACGAATTGGCAGTTTTTGCGCATTTCGCCCACAGTTGCACAGCCCGTATACCCCATCGCCGCACGTAAACCGCCGACCATTTGGTGAATAACGGCACCTGCGGATCCCTTATATGGCACCTGACCCTCGATCCCTTCTGGAACCAATTTATCGCTGGCCGCATCCTTTTGGAAATAGCGATCGGCAGATCCGCGCGCCATCGCGCCCAAACTGCCCATCCCGCGATAGGCCTTAAACGAACGGCCCTGATACAGGATCACTTCGCCTGGGGATTCATCGGTCCCCGCAATCATGGACCCAACCATGGCACAAGATGCACCTGCGGCAATCGCCTTGGCGAAATCACCAGAAAACTTAATCCCGCCATCTGCGATAATGGGCACATCTCCTGCAGCTGTGGCACAATCACTGATCGCGGTTAATTGTGGAACACCCACACCCGCCACCATGCGTGTTGTACAGATTGATCCCGGACCAATCCCAACCTTAACCGCATCCGCACCAGCGCCAATCAATGCTTTGGTCGCCTCAGACGTGGCAACGTTCCCTGCAACAACCTGAACCGTGTTTGATAGTTTTTTGATCCGCTCAACCGCATGTGCCACCCCTTCTGAGTGGCCGTGCGCCGTGTCAATCACAACCATATCAACCCCTGCATCAATCAAGGCCTCGGATCGTTCAAACCCTGCATCCCCAACGGTTGATGCCGCTGCAACGCGCAGGCGGCCCAATTCATCTTTACATGCTGTTGGGTTCAAAACGGATTGTTCCGTATCCTTTAGCGTCAACAGACCTGTCAACTTACCTTCAGCATCCGTAACCAACAATTTTTCAATACGGCGCGCCTTCATCAGGCTGATCGCCTCTTGGCGATCTGCGGGTTCATGCAGGATGGCAAGGTTTTCTGAGCTCATCATCACGTGCACGGGTGTGTCATCCGCAGTGGCAAAGCGCATGTCACGGTTTGTGACGATCCCAACAACGCGCCCCGCCTCGTCCACCACGGGAAATCCAGACACGTTGTAACGTTCACGCAGTGCATTGGCATCGGCCAAGGTTTGATCTGCACGCAAGGTGATTGGATTATATACAATCCCACTTTCAAATCGTTTGACACGGCGGACTTGCTGCGCCTGTTCCTCGATTGTTAGGTTGCGGTGCAAAACACCCATACCCCCCGCTTGGGCCATGGTGATGGCCATGCGCGCCTCGGTCACTGTGTCCATTGCCGAACTAAGCAAAGGGATATTCAGCGCAATAGATTGGGTCACCCGTGTGCGTGTATCAGCCGTGTTTGGCAGAACGTTGGACGCACCGGGTACAAGTAAAACATCATCAAAGGTTAAAGCCTCGCGAATCTGCATGGAAAATCCTTTTTAGGCAGGGAACACTTGGCAAGTCCCTATTTCACGTTTGCCCCTGTTTGAAAAGGCCCATTCTTGTCGCATTCGGGCTTTTCCTTCCTGCCCGTTCTCGGTTAACTGCAAAAAATGCCGTAGGGAGAGAGCGCATGAGTGGTCATGGATATGAATCAGGTCGATTGAATTTGCCATTTGTTGGCATTTCAACCTTTGGCAAACGCCCCTATGTCGAAGACTGGTCAACCATTGATGCAGATGTCGCCATTTTGGGCGCCCCCTTTGATGCGGGAACACAGTGGCGTTCGGGTGCGCGATTTGGTCCACGCTCTGTACGCGAGGCCTCTACCCTCTTTAGCTTTGGCCACGCGGGTGCGTACGATCACGAGGATGATGCGATCTATCTGCCAGGCTCTGTGCGTATGATTGATATGGGGGACGCCGATATCGTTCACACGGACACGATGAAAAGCCACGCCAATATCGAGGCAGGCGTGCGGGCCGCATTGGCCGGTGGCGCGCTGCCCGTCACGATTGGCGGCGATCATTCGATTAATATACCCTGCATCAATGCGTTTGATGGTCAGGGGGACATTCATATTCTACAAATCGACGCCCACCTGGATTTCGTGGATGAACGGCACGGCGTACGCTATGGTCACGGGAACCCAATGCGCCGTGCGGCAGAAAAACCCTATGTCACGGGCCTGACCCAAGTGGGCATTCGAAACGTCAGTTCGACCGCAAAAGAAGGATATGAGGATGCCCGCAGCCGTGGGTCCGATATCCTAAGTGTGCGCCAAGCGCGTGCATTGGGACCACAGGGCGTCATTGAGCGCATCCCCCAAGGTGCGCGGGTATACATCACCATCGACATTGATGCATTCTGCCCATCCATCGCACCTGGCACAGGAACGCCCAGCCACGGTGGATTTTTGTATTATGATGTATTGGAAATGATGAAGGCCGTGGCCCAGCGCCACGAGGTTGTGGGCATCGATTTAGTTGAGGTTGCGCCAGACTACGACCCAACGGGGTCCACGTCGATCCTTGCGGCGCAAATCCTGCTCAACACACTCGGATTTATCTTCCACGCAAAAAAGTAGAACTATGGACTGGATCATTCTGATTGCTGCCGCATTCGCTGCGGGGGTTTTGAACACGATTGCCGCTGGCGGCACATTTTTAACATTTCCCGCGCTGGTTTTTGCAGGTCTGCCCCCTGTGGCCGCAAATGCGACCAGTGCAGTTGCGGTGCTGCCTGGCTATCTGTCAGGTACGATTGGGTTTGCGCGTGAACTGCGCACTATTAAACGGGCGCTGATCCTGCGGTTGACGTTTTGGACCCTGATTGGGGGTTTGGTTGGCGCGGGCCTTTTGATGGTATCCTCAAACGCGGCATTTTCGGCAATTGTGCCGTTTTTGTTACTGGCGGCGACTCTGATCTTTGTCTTTGCCGCTCCATTGCGGACATGGGCATCAAATAACGCACGCACGGTCACGCCCTATGGTGCAATCGGACTGATCATTGTGTCCGTTTATGGGGGTTATTTCAATGGAGGGTTGGGCATTGTCTTGCTTGCTCTGTTTTCCATGTGGGGCATGAGCAACATTCACCAAATGAACGGTTTGAAAAACTGGTTATCTTTTGCGCTGTCTGCCATTTCGGTTCTGGCCTTTGCCCTTGGCGGGTTTGTCCATTGGCCTGAGGCGATTGT
>JAKMGV010000163.1 GCA_022424725.1 Paracoccaceae bacterium | reverse complement strand
CGAAGGACTAAAAGCGGTTCAAAAATCGCACTGGGAACTGACGTTCAAAAATGGTTTTGACACGTCATATGAAGAGCGCGCGTACCGCATCGGGCAGTCCCACGCGAAAATCGGACTGGCACCGAATATTTTCACGGACAGTTATGGTTTCATGATGGAACGCTTGGTTCAGCGCATCTTGGCCTCTGGCATGTTGACCAAACATTCTGTGTGTGCCGAAAAAATGCAGGAAATCACCCATGTCATTTTCCGCGACCTATCGCGCGTTTTGGATATCTATTACCAGGTATTAGAAGAGCGCCGAGTTGAGGCCTCGCAATATGTTTTGGACCAGTCGCGCGAGTTTTCTCACCGCATGTCGCTTGTGTCGGATGACGTGCAATCTGTTGCCACAGCCGTTGATCAGATGGACAGTTCGATCAGCAACATATCCAAGAACGTGGACGAAAGCTCGAACTACGCGCGTGCCGCCTCTGATCGCGCTGATAGCGCGGCAGAGTCGATGCAGTCGGTTGCAACCGCGTCGGAAGAGATCGGATCATTTCTGTCGATCATCACGGAAATCACAGATAAAACCAACCTTTTGGCTGTCAACGCGGCCATCGAAGCCGCCCGCGCGGGCGAGGCAGGCAAAGGGTTCACCGTGGTTGCCGACGAAGTACGTCAATTGGCCGAAGGCACCGAAAGCGGTGCCCGCGATGTGGCAATGAAGGTCGAAGAGATTCAACGTTCCGTCGGTGGATTACAGCGCACAATCGACTCAGTACGCGAAAGTTTTCAACACGTGCTTGCCGCGTCTGATCACATCGTAACCGCAGTGCATCAACAAAGTAATGCATCCCGTGACATGAGCGATCGCATGCGTACGGTGAACAGCGGATTTGATCGTCAGGTGGATGATTTGAAACAGTTGATGGACCACATGCAAATTACGATCAAAAAATAGAACACCTATTTGATCCATAACCAACCACGCGCCGTATACAGTTTATGGGCATGATTGGTATGCAGACTCTGGAAAAGGATCCCTCGCTAAATTCAGCGGTGGATGATAGAGTCGTATCTGAAGACCTAAAAGAAAAAGCTGATCCAGTGACTACTAAGACCGCCGATCAATGGGGTTCATACCTTGAGGCGATAAAATCAACACACGATGTTGCAGCGTTTGAGGCCCTATTCGGACATTTTGCACCTCGTATAAAATCCTTCCTCCTTAAGTCGGGAGCAGACGCGAATTTGGCCGAAGAATGCGCACAAGAAGTAATGGTAACCGTTTGGAACAAAGCACATCTCTTTGATCCAACACGTGCCAGTGCGGCCACCTGGATCTTTACGATTGCACGAAATAAGAAAATTGACGCCCTTCGGAAATCGTCCCGGCCAGAGCCGGACGAACTCCCTTGGGGACCAGATCACCAACCTGATCAGGCAGATGTGATCGCACTACAACAGGAAACAGACAGACTGGGAAGGGCACTTTCCGAACTCCCAGAAAAACAGCGCAAGTTGGTCGAGCGCGCCTATTTTGGCGACCTAAGCCACCGAGAACTTGCAGATGAAACCGGGCTTCCCCTTGGCACAATCAAATCGCGCATTAGATTGGCGTTGGAGAAGCTGAGACACGCAATGAGCTGATAATGACACCGCAACCGATTATACATCATATTGATGACGCACTTTTGATGGCCTATTCGGCGGGCACCCTGCCCGAGGCCTTTTCACTCGCTATCGCGACGCACATCAGTATGTGCGATGAATGCCGCGCAACACTCGAAAGCTTTGACGCCGTTGGCGGACAAGTGATGGAGGATCAATCCCCCGTCACCATGCACGACGATGCATTTGCCAAAACTATGGCGATGGTTGGAAAACAATCTATCCAACGGCCAAAACCCGCAAACGATATCCCATCTGTTTTGGTGGGATATATTGGCGGATCACTGGATGATGTTGAATGGCGTGCCCTTGGCGGAGGTATTAAACAAAAAATCATCCTGGCGGGGCGCGATGCGACGGCACGATTGCTGTACATCCCTGCGGGACAATCTGCACCTGATCATGGACATTCAGGAATGGAATTGACCCTTGTCCTGCGTGGCGCGTTCAAGGATGAGTCTGGTCATTACCGTGCAGGTGACATCGAAATCACCGATGACTCTGTCGAACACACCCCTGTCGCAGATGAAGGCGAAGATTGCATTTGTTTGGCAGTGACCGAAGCACCAATCCGCTTTACCAGCATCTTCTACCGCGCGTTACAGCCGTTCTTTAAAATCTAACGACGATCCAGCTTTTCAAGGAATTGATCGCGCAGCGTTTCTGTTGTTGCGATCAACCCTTTGGATTGGGGTGTTGGGTTGTTAAACTGCACGTTGTTCCCGGTACGGTCAGATACAACACCACCTGCTTCTTCCACCATCAACACGCCTGCGGCCACATCCCATTCCCATGTGGGGCGCAGGGTGATCATGCCATCGAATTTGCCCTCGGCCACTGCGGCCATGCGATAGGCAAGGGATGGGCGATGATGCCGATCAAAATCAGGCGCAGAGCCATCCAACCAATGACCCGAGGTCATAACAGCGCGGTTTGCCAAAATACGTGCATTTTCAATATGATCTACGCCCTGCACCTGCATAAGGCTATCCCCGACGAATGCCCCAGCGCCACGCGCCGCGCGATAGATAACATTTGTTGCAGGCAGATACACAACTCCTGCAATCACCTGTCCATTTTCAACAACTGCAATGGAATGCGACCATGTTTTTTCACCCGCCATGAAACTGCGTGTTCCGTCGATGGGATCAATGATAAAACATCTATCTTTGGTTAAACGTGCGGCATCATCTTGGGTCTCTTCGGACAACCACCCATAGGTTGGCCGTGCACCCAACAGCATATCGTGCAAAAGGTCATTCACGGCCAAATCGGCCTCGGTCACGGGGCCTGCATCCTCGGGTTTGTCCCAATGCTGAAACGATCCCCCCCAATAGGTCAGGGCCAATTCCCCCGCCTTGCGTGCCGCCTGTTCCAGTAGGGTTAGATCAACTACCGGCAAGCGTCATGCCCTCAATCAACAGCGATGGAACAACACGCGACAAATGCGTACATGCATCATTTGCGGGAACAATGCGTTTTAACATGTCGCGCAAATTTCCCGCGACAGTCAATTCGCTAACGGGATAGGCGATTTCACCATTTTCAATCCAAAACCCTGATGCGCCGCGCGAATAATCCCCAGTATTCGGGTTGATCGTCGATCCAATCATCGAAGTGATCAACAAACCGCGCCCCATATCACGCATCAGCTCTTCTTTGGTTTTCTGGCCTTGGGTCAGCGATACGTTCCACGAGGACGGAGAGGGTGCCGAGGACACACCCCGCGTGGCGTTCCCTGTGCTTTGCAGCCCCAATTTACGCGCGCTTGCCAAATCCAATGTCCAGCCCGCCAAAACGCCATCATCCACGATCACACGTTTTGATGTTGCCAATCCTTCCCCATCAAAGGAACGTGATCCGTTGACGCGTGGGCGGTGGGGGTCCTCGATCAATGAAAAACCGTTGGGCAAAACCTGTTCACCCAACAAATCCTTGGCCCAACTGGATCCACGCGCAATCATCGCTCCATTGGTTGCGGCCAATAGATGCCCGATTAACGAGGATGAAATGCGTTCATCAAAAATGATTGGGTAGCTGCCCGTTTTTGGTTTTTGCGGGTTTAGGCGTTCAACCGCACGCGCACCCGCCTGTGCGCCAATATCTTCTGGGCTGCGCAGATCGGCCTGAAAAATGCGCGTATCGGCGTCATAATCCCGCTCCATCCCGGTGCCTTCACCAGCAATTGCAACGGCAGAGGTGGATCGCCCTGTATAGGCAACACCCCCAGCGAACCCGTTACTTGTCGCCATGAAAACATCGGATGCGGAATATCCCGCGGCGGCGGCATCCATTTGCGTCACCCCCGCCACGGCCAATGCGGCGGCCTCGGCGCGGCGCGCATCCTCCTCTAATTCGGCGGCTGTGGGTTCTGGCGTATTATCGGCCATTTCCAAATTCAACTTATCATGCGCTTGGGATAGCTCTGATGCGTCTGCCAACCCTGTATAGGGATCTTCTGGTGCTTCTTTGGCCATGGCAACCGCACGTTCTGCCATGGTCGCTATTGTGTCGGGGCGCACGTCTGATCCTGAAACAATGGCGCTGCGCTGCCCGATAAAGACACGCAAACCGATATCAACCCCTTCTGAACGTTCGGCGTGCTCTAACACGCCATTGCGCACATCAATTGAAACAGAGGTGCCTTGGGCCGCAACGGCATCCGCCTGATCTGCGCCGGCCGCCTTGGCAGCATCCAGCATATGTTGGGTCAAATCAGATAGGGAATTTGGGGTTCGGGTCATGGCATCCTCATTATCACTGGCCAAGAGGTAATGTTTCACCCCTGCGAAAGCAAGCAGTCGCGCTTGGGTTTTTCGAATGATCA
>JAKMGV010000162.1 GCA_022424725.1 Paracoccaceae bacterium | reverse complement strand
TTTTTGTCGTCTGAACATCAGATGCAAAAGGGGATAATTGAATGACTAAAAGCAAGAAATCTGAATTTCGTCCAAACGAATATGTGGTCTATCCAGCCCACGGTGTTGGACAGATCGTTTCCATCGAAGAGCAAGAGATTGCAGGCATTTCGATGGAATTGTTTGTGGTTTCTTTTGAAAAAGACAAAATGACGTTGCGCGTCCCAACTGCGAAAGCGACCGAAATCGGTATGCGCGCACTCAGCTCGCCAGATGTCATTGATCAGGCGATGAAGACCCTGAAGGGCAAGGCCAAGGTGAAACGCGCCATGTGGTCACGCCGCGCGCAAGAGTATGAACAAAAAATCAACTCTGGTGATTTGATCGCAATTGCAGAAGTTGTGCGTGACTTGCACCGCAATGACACAGATCGCGAGCAAAGCTATTCCGAGCGCCAGTTGTATGAAGCCGCACTCGAGCGTTTGACACGCGAGGTTGCCGCCGTTGCAGATGGCGATGAAACCGCCGCGGCCAAGCGTGTGGATGAGGTGTTGGTATCCCGCGCAGCCTAAGGCAGTTTAGACAGTTTGAGGAAAACCCGCGGCAACGCGGGTTTTTTTATGCCAAAAATTGAAGCGCGGCCAGCAATGTGAAGGTTTCCCCCAACATCTGTGTTGCCCCAAGGGTATCGCCCGTATGCCCCCCGATTTTCCATCTGGCGAGTGCCGTCGCCGCAACGGCGATCCCCGCCGCGCAACCAATCACCCATGCGCCCGGAATGCCCATCATGACCATGGTAATCATTCCCGCCAGCGCCAATGCGCCATAGGCAGCGTTGTGATCCGACATGGCGGTTTGATGGGACAGGCCCGCCCCCCGTGCATTGGGAATACGCGCCATAATCAGGGGTAGGGGCGCGCGCGATAACACCGCCGCCGAGATCAAGGCGATGAATGCGATTTCCGCCTGCATCAATGCGGCGACAATCTGCCATTGCAGGCCAATAATTAGGATCAATGCGATCACGCCATAGGCGCCGATATGGCTGTCCTTCATAATCTCAAGGCGGCGCTCAATCGTCCATCCGCCCCAAAAACCGTCCGCACAGTCGGCCAATCCATCCGCATGCATGGCCCCTGTTATGATTAATGATGTCATCACAACAAAGCCTGCGCTGATGTTTGGCCCAAACCCCAAAATCAGGCATAAAATGCCAATCAGGGCACTGGCGGTTCCAACAACAACGCCAACCAAGGGAAAGGCCCATCCTGCCGCGCCGCGATGGTCATAGGCGCGTTCATCCAGTTGAACGGGCAGGCGGGTCAGCAGACTGATGCAAATAAAAATATCGCGAATGATCGGGGAATGAATGAACGCGTGCATGTCGTCTTTGGTCTCCATCCTGTCAGTTTGGGACTTGAGCTTTCGGTGGGCACAGGCAATAAGCCACCACCATCTAACCCAAGGGGCCCCCAATGACGAACCGTTTTTCATCGCTCGCCGAGTTTGTAAACCTAGTTAAAGAACTGCCTGCGGCGGATCAAGAGGCGGCATCCGGTGCAGCTGATCGAAATGCACAGCTGACGAAACCTGCGGGGTCTTTGGGCAAGCTTGAGGATATCGCTCTGTGGTATGCGGCATGGCGCGGAAATGCACGCCCGACAATCGAGGCGCCCCAAGTTGTGATTTTTGCGGGCAATCACGGTGTTTGTGCACAGGGTGTGTCTGCCTTTCCATCCGAAGTGACCCAACAGATGGTGTATAATTTTCAGGCAGGTGGCGCGGCGATTAACCAATTGTCCAAATGCTTTGGCGCGAAATTGGATGTAATTGCACTGGATTTGGATACCCCAACCGCGGATTTCACGGCAGGTCCTGCCATGAGCGATGCAGAATTGGTTGCGGCCCTACAAACAGGGTGGGACGCGGTTGACGAAAATACCGATATTTTGATCACGGGCGAAATGGGCATCGGCAATACGACCGCAGCCGCGGCAATTGCCGCAGCCCTGTTTGGTGGGTCTGCTGACGATTGGGTTGGACGCGGCACAGGCGTTGATGATGAGGGATTGGCGCGCAAAGCAGACGCCGTGACACGCGGACTTGCCGCGAACCCAGATGCGACATCGGGGATCGAGGCGCTGCGCTGTTTGGGTGGTCGTGAATTGGCGGCCATGGCAGGGGCCGTGGTGCGCGCACGTACGTTAAACGTTCCTGTTATCATGGATGGGTTCATCTGTACGGCTGCTTGTGCGACATTGCACGCGATGGACCCTGCGGCCTTGGACCATGTGATTGCGGGCCACGCAAGCGCAGAACAAGCACACCAGCGTATGTTGGGCTATCTGAATAAGGAAGCCGTCATTCAAATGAATATGCGCCTTGGCGAAGGATCAGGGGCCGCCACGGCGCTGGGTATTGTAAAGGCTGCTGTGGCCTGCCACTCGGGCATGGCCACCTTTGCAGAGGCAGGAGTTGCAGAGGGTTAACCCTCTGCTTTGCCTTCTTCGCTCTGTGTCTCCTCACCATCCAAGGCTTCACCCGTACGGGAGCTGAGCATTGTTGATTCGAGCTCTTGCTCCAATTCTTTCGCACGCGCGACGTAAGCCTCATTTTCGTAGACGGGTTTG
Source organism: Paracoccaceae bacterium (assembly GCA_022424725.1). Lineage (GTDB taxonomy): Bacteria > Pseudomonadota > Alphaproteobacteria > Rhodobacterales > Rhodobacteraceae > HIMB11. The sequence goes on along the minus strand of JAKMGV010000162.1, from coordinate 1,910 downwards.
TCTGGATCCCAAAGCGGGGCCAGTTCGCGCATCGCATGGCGATCATGTTTGTAGAATGCTTTTTCCGCTTCGTGCGCTTCGTATTCGCTCAGCCCTACGTTTTCCAAAACATAGCGTCCCGCACGAAGTGAGCTGTCAAACATTTCCCGCACAATATCGTTGGCGCCCGCACGGAATAGTCGATACACGTGAACACGGTCATGTGCGCGTGCCACAATGTGAAGATCTGGGCGTTCGCTGCGCGCATACTGAATCAATCGCTCTGCTGCCTCTTTATCATCTATCGCCACGACTAACACGCTTGCTTCATGTAGTCCTGCGGCATGTAGGATTTCGGGACGTGTGGGATCCCCAAAAAATCCTTTAAACCCGAATTTGCGCATCAATTGGATCATGCGCAGATCGCTATCCAACACAACCGTTTCATACCCTGAGTTACGCACCATACGGTTTACGATCTGTCCGAAACGGCCAATGCCTGCGATAATCACAGGGCCGCCTGCGTCCACTTCATCCTCTGGTTCATCCGCAACCGTTTCACTCACGCGTCGGCTTAGGACCTCATAGGCGATGAATAGGGCCGGTGTGATCAACATGGACAGGGCAACCACCAACAACAACTGTTCGCTAAGCGCGGTGGGCAACACGTGTTGTTGCACCGTAAATCCGATCAAAACAAACCCGAATTCCCCTGCCTGTGCCAAGGACAGCGTGAAGAGCATGCGTGAGCGGCCCTTCATGTGGAACAGCAATGCGATAGCAAACAAAATGGCGCCTTTGATCGCAATGACGCCTAAGGTCATCAGCAAAATTGTCGCTGGGTTTCCAAACAAAATATCAAAGTTGATGCCGGCCCCAACGGTGATGAAAAACAGTCCCAACAACAACCCTTTGAACGGTTCAATGTCGCTTTCCAATTCGTGACGGAATTCAGAGTTTGCCAAAACTACACCCGCAAGGAACGTGCCCAAAGCAGGCGAAAGGCCCACAATTGTCATCAGGTATCCAATGCCCGCAACGATCAAAAGTGTGATCGACGTATACATTTCACGCAAGCGTGCTGCATGAATGAAACGGAACACCAGTGGGATTAAAAAGATGCCCGCCAAAATAATGCCCGCAATCACACCTAGGGTCGCAAGTGTCACGGCCCAACCGGGCAGACCCTCTAACAAATTAGTGGCGGCATGCGCTGCGTCATGTGCGCCGTGACCGCCGTGATCATCCGATGCCTTTGGCGTGTGATCATCATAAGGTAATGCCAAAAGCGGGATCATCGCCAACATTGGGATCACTGCAATGTCCTGCGTCAGCAAAACAGAAAAACTGGAACGCCCACCCGGTGTTTGCATCAACCCTTTTTCGTTTAGGGTTTGCAGAACAATCGCGGTTGAGGAGAGGGAAAGGATCATACCAATCGCCAATGCAGATTGCCAGGGCAGGCCAAAGGCAAAGGCCACGCCACCAATCACCGCAATGGTGCCCGTGATTTGCAATCCGCCAAGGCCCAGCAATTTGTGGCGCATATCCCAAAGCGCGCGCGGTTCAAGTTCAAGTCCGATCACAAACAGCATCATCACAACGCCAAATTCAGCAAAGTGCTGAAGATCGGCCGTTTCAGATCCGACAAGCCCCATGACAGGGCCAATTATGATCCCCGCCGCCAAATATCCCAAAACGGATCCCAGACCCATCCGCGATGCAATAGGCACCGCGATGACAGCAGCGGCCAAATAGACCACCGCCTGTGATAGAAAACCTTCCATATTTCATCCCCTAAATTGGCAGGGCAGAATCCGCCTTGCACTGGTCCATCACAATTTGGCTTTGCACCCGCGACACACAGGGTGATTTCAACAGAACCTCATGTATAAGGCGGTTGAGATCGCGCAAATCCAAACAGTACACTC
>JAKMGV010000048.1 GCA_022424725.1 Paracoccaceae bacterium | reverse complement strand
CCTGCATTTGACAAAAAGGCACGTGGTCTGCCTGGATTGCCATTTGCATCTGCCGCAACAATGATCAGGAACGGAAAATACGACATCGGGACAAAGGCCTGTGATCCTTCTGAATGGCGCTCCATCATCGTTAGTTCATAGGGCAGTGTTCGAACCTGGGCGTCAAACATACTGATACCCGCACGCCCATTAACAAAATCCAATGTGGCAAGGTCATGATGGCGTCCACACATCCCCTGATTTATGATTTTATCAGGTGTCCCAGACGCCTCTAAAATTTCACCAAATGGGGCGAATGCCTCGGCGGTAAGAGGTTCAATGATGATTTCCATACTCATGGCAGGATCTCACTTAATCTCAGCTCTGCGATCCGTTCGACTTGTTTGCAAGCTTCCTCAAATTCAACCTCTGTTGCATTGCCAATTCTGCGCTCAAATGCATGTAAAATGCCTTGCTTGCTGTGTTCCCTCACGGCGATAATGAAGGGGAAGCCATGCTTTTTAACGTATTGCGTGTTCAGTTCTTGGAACTTCGCCCGCTCTGCATCTGTCAATGCATCTAGACCTGCCGAGGCTTGTTCTGATGTACTCTCTTTGGTCAGGCGTTTGGCCGCTGCCAATTTACCGGCCAGATCAGGGTGCGCACGCAACACGGCCAAGCGGTTCTTGTGAGCTGCGCGTCTGAAAGCCCGTGCCATTGCGTTGTGTAACCCTACAGCGCAGTCATGTGCAGTACCCAATTCACCATCATATGCGCCCTCGGCAACCCATGCGGAATGCTCAAAAATCGAACCATATGTTTCAATGAATTCTTCGCGTGACATTTGACTGGGTCGATCAAAATGAACAGGCGGGTGATTTTCGATCCAGTGCTTTGCAATATCGCGACGGGTTGCGAACCAAACGCCCTCTTTTGCCTGCGCATACTCCATAAAATGGCGTAAGGCCATCACGCGACCCGGCCGTCCGATCAAGCGACAATGCAAACCGACGGACATCATTTTTGGCTGTCCACCCGCGCCTTCTGCATAAAGAGCGTCAAAGCTGTCCTTCAAATATTGAAAAAATTGATCGCCTGAATTGAACCCCTGGGGCGTAGCAAAGCGCATGTCATTGGCATCTAGCGTGTATGGAATAATTAGCTGGTCCCGCCCATCAATCGTCATCCAATACGGCAGATCATCTGCATAGGTGTCAGAGATGTAATCAAATCCACCATCTTCGGTGACAAGCGCGACCGTATTTTCCGAACATCGCCCAGTGTACCATCCATAGGGTCGTTCGCCAGTTACCTCTCTATGCAGCGCAATCGCCTGTTGAATTTGGGCGCGTTCTTCTTCTTTGGGCATGTCCTTATGCTCAACCCATTTCAAACCGTGACTGGCAATTTCCCAACCTGCATCCTGCATCGCGCGCACCTGAACCGGGGAACGCGCAAGTGCGGTTGCAACACCATAAACGGTCGCGGGAATGTTCAGTTCGGTGAAAAGTCGATGCAAACGCCAAAACCCTGCGCGTGCGCCGTATTCATAGATGCTTTCCATATTCCAATGACGTTGATCAGGCCACGAAGCCGCACCAACGATTTCAGACAAAAAGGCTTCTGATCCTGCGTCCCCGTGAAGAACGCAATTTTCGCCACCTTCTTCATAATTGATCACGAATTGCACCGCGATGCGCGCATGATTGGGCCAGTTTGCATTTGGCGGTGTCGCTCCATACCCCAGCATGTCCCGTTCGTAACGTATCATGGTGTTTCCTTCGTTGTGTTCCACTCCCTTGTACTTTCGCAAAATTCGTTTGCCTTTCAAATTATTTTTGAAACTGTTTTGGTGTTCCGATTGTTGTTGATCATGCGTCGAACAGGCGAAATACTATCCCAAACAGATTGGGGACTACGATGTCAGGTTTTTTGACAACACATGTTTTGGATACCGCGCGTGGATGTCCTGCGGCGGGGTTAAAGATTGATTTGTACTGCATTGATGGGGATGTACGCCAACATGTGATCAGTTTGGAAACAAACGCAGATGGGCGCACGGATCAACAAATCCTGCCTGCATCGCAGTTTGAAATGGGGCAGTATGAATTGGTTTTTCATGCCGGTGATTATCTTTTGGCGACAGGGCAGGCGGGACCAGAGCCCAAATTCTTAGACGTTATTCCAATTCGCTTTGGAATGGCGCTGAACGATCACTATCACGTGCCATTGTTACTATCGCCTTATGGATACTCCACCTATCGGGGCAGTTGATCATTCCTGAAGCGCGGTTGTAATATGCTGTGCCATGAAATCCATGAAATGTCGTGTTTTGGGGTCTTGTCGTTTTCGATGCGGATAAAGACACCCCATCTGCACATCTGTTGGCGTAATGCCTGTTAGTACAGGAACCAATAGGCCGCTGTTCAAGTGCTCTTGAACTTCAAAAATGGGTTTTAAAATAATTCCATGACCTTCCAGCGCCCAATTGGTTAGGACGTCTCCGTCGTCACTTTCATAGGGCCCTTTCACTGCGATGCGCTGCACCGTGCCGTCGATGATAAGAGGCCATTGAAATTCAGATGCGCCTGGGAAGCGAAGGTTCAGACAATCGTGCGATCCGTCTGTTAAGGCGGACACGTTTTCTGGCCTACCACGCGCGGCAATGTATTCGGGCGCTGCGCATAACAGACGTGCGCAATTCGCAAATTTGCGCATTTTTAGCGTTGAATCCTCGGGATTGCCCAAGAAGAACGCCAAATCCAAACCTTCTGCCAAAACATCCACACGTCGATCAGACAAGCGTAAGCGAATGTCGATCAATGGGAATTGTTGTTTGAACATTGGAATCGCAGGGGCGATTAAACGCCGTCCAATGCCAAGTGGGGCTGCCACATAAAGTGTTCCGCGCGGATTTTGTGTGATATCCTGCACCGCGGCTTCGGCATCTTCTACCGCTTCCAAAACGCGGGTTGCACCAGAATAGAACAGTTTACCCTGTTCCGTGGGATGCAACATTCGCGTGGTGCGCTGAAACAAACGGACGCTTAGGTGTTCCTCTAGTTGTGAAATGCGCGCAGAGGCCACAGCAGGCGAAATGCGTTGATCCCGCGCAGCTGCTGACATCGAGCCAAGTTCATAGACGCGAATAAAGGTTTTGATATTATCAAAGTACGACATTATTCCGATTTTCTTGAAACAGATTGGGTATTTTCTACAATACAAGAAAATCACAGACAACGATAGTTTCGCATCAAGCGCAAAGATCGAGGGCAGAGCAATGGCATACGAATTGGCGATTATATGGGATTGGCTGGCATTCGCGGTACGCTGGCTGCATGTGATTACGGCAATCGCATGGATAGGATCGTCGTTCTATTTCATCGCATTGGATCTGGGATTACGCCAAGCGCCAGATTTGCCCAAAGGGGCGCACGGGGAAGAGTGGCAAGTTCATGGCGGCGGTTTTTACCATATCCGCAAATACTTGGTCGCCCCAGAACGTATGCCAGAGCATTTGACATGGTTTAAGTGGGAAAGTTATTCCACATGGCTTTCTGGTGCCGCCCTATTGATGATTGTCTATTGGGCAGGTGGTGAGCTGTATTTAATAGACGCCAGCAAAAGCGATTTGTCGCTGTTGCAGGGGATTTTGATTTCGGCTGGATCATTGGCATTTGGTTGGATCGTTTATGATCAGTTATGCAAATCCCCCTTGGGCGAAACACCAACCCTGTTGATGGTTCTACTATTTGTTTTGCTGGTCGTCATGGGGTGGGGATACAATCAAGTATTCACTGGGCGTGCCTCGCTTCTGCATCTGGGTGCGTTTACGGCGACAATCATGTCGGCAAACGTTTTTTTCATTATCATCCCGAACCAGAAAATCGTTGTCGCGGATTTGATTGCAGGCCGCGCACCCGATCCAAAATATGGGAAAATCGCCAAGTTACGTTCGACCCACAACAATTATCTGACATTGCCCGTCATCTTCTTTATGCTGTCCAATCACTATCCGCTTGCATTCGCGAGCGAATACAATTGGATCATCGCGGCATTGGTTTTCCTAATGGGGGTTACGATCCGCCATTATTTTAATTCACTTCATGCGCGGCGGGGAAACCCAATTTGGACATGGCCCGCGACCATTATTTTGTTCATTCTGATTATGTGGCTGTCCACCGCACCACTGCATCAGGATCCCTCTGACACGAGCGAACTGTCTGCGCGGCAGGATATCTTTGCAACGGCAGTTGGTTTTGATGAGGCCCAAGACATTGTTTTGGGCAGGTGTTCCATGTGTCATGCACGTGAACCCGTCTATGACGGAATTCACCGCGCGCCCAAACATGTGTTTTTGGAAACCACTGCTGACATTACCCAACATGCCAAGGCTATCTATTTACAGTCAGGGGTAAGTCACGCGATGCCTCCAGCAAATGTATCTTGGATGGAAGAGGATGAGCGTGTGTCGATAAGGCAATGGTATCGCAACGCGATGGATACGATGCCTTTATCGTTAGCGTTGAAATAAAAAAGGCGCGTGAAACGCGCCTTTAGTTCCTAACCTGATCTCGTATCAGTTCAGCAAACCCGCATGACGCAGTGCATCGCGAACCTTTGCTTTGGTACCGTCTGTTAGTGGGACAAGCGGCAAACGCACTTCATCAGAACATAAGCCTAATTCTGACATTGCATACTTGGCCCCGACCAAGCCAGGTTCGGTGAAAATCGCCTTATGCAACGGCATCAAACGATCCTGTAATTCAAGTGCAGCGGCATAATCACCGCGCAAAGTTGCCTCTTGCATTTGTGCGCACAGCGCTGGTGCAACGTTTGCGGTTACGGAAATACAGCCAACACCACCTTGGGCATTAAACCCGTGTGCCGTTGCGTCCTCTCCTGAAATCTGAAGGAAGTCAGCACCGCATGTCATACGTTGATCGCAAACGCGCGCCAAATCACCAGTTGCGTCCTTGACGCCTATGATATTTGGCAGCTTTGCCAATGTGCCCATGGTTTCTGGTGACATGTCAACAACTGAGCGACCTGGAATATTATAAATCACAATGGGGAGGTCAGATGAATTTACAAGCGCCTCAAAATGCGCGATCAAACCTGCCTGTGTTGGTTTGTTGTAATATGGCGTCACGACAAGGGCGGCATCAGCACCGACTTTTTTCGAATGCTCAACGAATCGCAATGCTTCGGCTGTATTGTTTGATCCTGCACCCGCAACAACAGGAACGCGTCCCGCCGTCGCTGCAACCACAGTTTCGACAACCAATTCATGTTCATCATGGGTAAGGGTCGGGCTTTCGCCTGTTGTGCCGACAGGAACCAATCCGTGGCTTCCTTGGTCAATGTGCCAATCGACCAATTTTTTAAGTGTATCCAGATCCACAGCGCCGTCTTTGAACGGCGTGATCAAAGCTGGCATTGAGCCTTTTAACATGACACGCTCCTTTCGTGTTTGGCGGGCAGGGCCCGGATGAATAAAGCGGTTTCTTGCAGATAAGGAAACCATGACTTGATGCCTGAGTTATGTGGCGTAAGCTATGGGTACCTATCCAGCCAATGAGTTGAAATTGCAAGTCATGTTAAGAGTATTCTGTGTTTTTCTTATGCTTTCGTCTGCGGTTTCGACCCTGTGGGCAGAAGAGCGTGCGTTGGAACGTGCATTTTCCGAAATGAATGCAGGCAATTGGGAGGAGGCACTACGCCTTGCAGAAGGTGGTGGCACAGTTGCACGGGACATCATTGAATGGCATCGTTTGCGTGCTGGGCAGGGAACTGCGCAAGAGGCGCTTAAGTTTTTGGAAAGGAATGGGGATTGGCCTGGATTGCCCTATTTGCAGAAGCAGTCCGAAGTCGTGTTAAGCGACGCAAATGATCAAACAATCCTAACGTACTTTGAAAACTCCGCCCCCAAAACGGGTGCAGGTGCGCTTGCCTACGCTTTGGCATTATCCAAAGATGGGCAGAGTAACAAAGCCGGGTTGGTTGCACAAAATGCTTGGGTTACGCTTCCTCTGACCGCACCTCAGCAAGATACATTTTTGTCGTCTTTTGGTTCGGCCCTGACGCCGCTTCATGAGTTGCGCTTGATCGAAATGTTATGGATGGATGAACATGCCTCGGCGCAACAGATGGGGGAATTGGTCGGGGCCGACCTGACCGCATTGTTGCGTGCCCGAATTGCATTGCGAAAGGGACAAGAGGGCGTGAACGCATTGATAAATGCGGTTCCAAACGCGCTGGGTAATCACCCCGTGTTGAATCACGCGAGATTTGAATGGCGGTTGAAAAATGGATTTCGAGATAGCGCAATTGATCTCCTGAGTGTTTCAAGCGAGCGTTCTAGCCGATTGGGGCAATCCGAACGCTGGGCCGATGCGCGCATCCGTATTGTCCGCGATCTGTTGTTCGACGGCAAAAACAAGCAAGCCTACACATTAGCGGCCAACCATCATATCGCAGAGGGGTCCAGCTATGCCAAATTGGAGTGGTTGGCAGGTTTTGCTGCCTTGCGTCGGCTAAACGATCCAAACCGTGCGGTTCAACATTTCACGAATTTTCTGTCTGCGGTTGATACACCCATTTCTCTTGGTCGCGCATATTACTGGATGGGACGTGCGCATGCCGAATTAGGGAATAAGGACGCAGCACTCGCTGCCTATCAAAACGGCGCAAAGTATCAGAGCAGTTTTTATGGTCTTCTAAGTGCAGAAAAAGCAAACATGCCCATGCCATCCGAATTTCTAACTTGGGGAGAGTTGCCAGATTGGCGAGATGCGAGTTTTGTAAACAGTTCCGTCCTACATGCGGCGATATTGCTGTTTTCCGCAAATCAAAACCCTCTGGGTGAAAGGTTCATTACACATCTTTCCGAAACACTCCGCTCCGACGATGTTCACAAACTGAATGATTTTTTGGAGGAATTACGCAAGCCACATGTGTTGGTCATGTTGGGTAAACGTCAGGCATCGATGGGCAAGACGTTTGTACGTCCATACTATGCGTTGCATCCAATTGCACGAATGCCCGCGCGCGTGCCGTCCGAATTGGTGCTGGCGATTGCGCGTCGTGAAAGCGAATTCGACCCCTATGTGATTTCACCAGTAGGCGCACGTGGTTTGATGCAAGTCATGCCCAAAACGGCCAAGGAAATGGCAGATCGCGTTGGACTTAGGTATTCGCAGAAGCGTTTGGAAACCGATTGGGCCTATAATGCGCGCATAGGCATCACCTATTTAGAAGAATTGGCCGAACGATATGGCGGAAACCCTGTGTTGATGTCGGTTGCCTACAACGCCGGACCATCTCGGGCGGATCGTTGGATCGAACTCATGGGGGATCCACGGAAGGATGCGGTGGATGTCATCGATTGGATCGAAATGGCCCCGTTTCAGGAAACACGAAATTATATCATGCGCGTTTCGGAAAGCCTGCCAATTTATCAAGCGCGGCTTGGAAAATCCATTGCACCAAAAAGCTATGAAGCCATGCTAAAGGGATCAAGCCTGTCGTTGCTTGCGCCATAATGTAAACAGGCCTGCTGACACAACAATCGCGGCCCCAACTGCGACATGTAACTCTAAAGTTTCGCCAAAAATCCACATGCCGATTCCCGAGGCAAAGACCAATTGCAAATAGGCAAAAGGTTGCACAGAGCTTGCCTCTGCCACTTCGAAACATTTGATCAATAGGTAATGACCCAATGCGCCTAGGACGCATAATATTGCCATCCATCCGTAGTCCGTGTGTGTCATGGGTTGCCAGTTTCCGATGCCGATTATTGTCATAACGACAACACCAACGATCCCCGTCCAGAAAAAGGATGTGGCCGCACTGTCTCCGCGTGCCACATATCGCGTCATTAATCCATAAAGTGCGAACATGAATGCCGAGATCAGGGGGATCACAGCCGCAGGTGAAAATACTGCATAGCCAGGTTCAAGTATGATAAGTACGCCGATAAACCCAACAAAGATTGCCGCCCAGCGTCGCCATCCCACGCCTTCTCCCAAAATGGGCCCTGAAAGTGCTGCTACCAACAATGGATAGCATGCAAACACTGCATGGCTTTCGATCAGCCCTAATATTGTGAATGCGGTCACCATGACACAGATTTCGATTGCCAATATTGTTCCGCGCAGGATTTGCAAAATTGGATATTTGGGTTTGAGTGCTGCCTGAATACCGCCCGGCCGACGGGCGGTGATGGCAATGACAAAGGCGGCAAAGAACCAGTATCGGATCATCACCACCAAATAGACGTTATAGGTACTGCTTAGGTACTGAGAAAACCCATCTTGTAGTGCAAAAACAAGGGTGGTTGCCACCATGTATAGAATGCCAAGGCGTGTATTCGATTGCATCTCTATGCCTTTCGCGCAACGCTCATGTGTCGTTTGCGTCCAAACCCTTTGACGCGTTCGACATTAAAACCCGCATCTGACAGGTTTCGACGAACAAATCCTGCGGCGGTATATGTTGCCGCGGTCCCACCAGAGCATGTTTTGGCGTAAACAGCCTTCATCAGGTTACCATCCCACAGTTCTGGATTTTTTGCGGGTGAAAAGCCGTCAAGGTACCAACAATCTGCTTGTGCGTCCCAGTGCGAAACTGTTTCACGCGCATCGCCTGTAATCAAATGCAAATGCGCATCGTGCAGTGATAATGTGCCTGTTTCCAGCAGCTTTTCCAGATGTGGCGCAATTTCGGATGCGATGTTTGCGATCTCTGGAAACTGTTCATAGGCCTTGATCATGTCAGTTGGGGTCATTGGAAAGGCTTCAAAGCTTGTGAAATGAAACTTTCCTTCAACCCTACTCTTTCGCCATTGCTCAAGTGTTGCAATGAAATTTAAACCTGTCCCAAAGCCTAGTTCAGCGATCCGAAGCCCATCGACAAACCGCGCGGGAAGGTTATTTCCGCTAAGAAAGACGTGATGCGTTTCCGCGAGTCCGTTATCTAGCGAATAATACGGATCATCAAACTGTGTGGACACAGGGATTTTATCCTCGCGCCAAGTCAGGGACGGATTTATGTTTTTCATGCGGGACCTTGCGAAACGTCATAGACGTGAATAGGGACACACTATCATCAACGAAAGTCTTGGCAATGGCAGAAGTTACAATCAAAGGCGCAGGGATTATCGGTTTATCGATTGCCTGGGAATGTATCCAGCGCGGCGCTAAGGTTCAGGTGATTGATCCACATGGCATTGGGGCTGGTTCAAGCGGGGGTATTGTTGGTGCACTCGCGCCCCATGTCCCAGAAAATTGGAATGAAAAGAAAGCGTTTCAATTCGAAAGCCTTCAGATTGCACAGACGTTTTGGGATAATGTTGATCGTACCTCTGGGCTGAGCAGTGGGTATGCACGAACAGGTCGAATTCAGCCATTGCCGGATGAAACGGGTTTATCGCTCGCACATGAACGGGGTGAAAATGCCAAGTCGCTATGGCAGGGGATGGCAGAGTGGCGGGTTGTTGATCAGCAACCAGAATGGGCGCCTCCCTCGCCAACGGGGAAGTGGATATATGATACTCTAAGTGCACGCATCCAACCCCGAAATGCCGTTGCCTCAATCGCACAGGCCATTCAAAAATCAGGCGGGGAAATTCACTGTTCGGCTGCAGATGCAGGAAAGGTTGTTTGGGCGGCGGGTGCATGGGATTTAAAACGCATATCGGAATACACTGGCAAAAGTTTCGGCAATGGCGTTAAGGGGCAGGCTGCTTTATTTGATTATGATCAGCGCACTCAGCCGCAGATATTTGCCGATGCTCTGCATTTTATTCCGCACGCTGACGGCACCCTTGCGGTGGGATCAACATCTGAACGTGATTATATGGACCCAACGACAACGGACGAACACTTAGAAAGCGTGATTGAACGCGCAATCGGCATTCTACCTGATTTGCAATATACCAAGGTACTAGCGCGCTGGGCAGGGGTGCGCCCCAGAAGCAAGAGCCGCGCGCCGGTTTTAGGTTCACACCCGATCAACGCATCTGAATACATCGCGAACGGTGGTTTTAAAATTGGTTTTGGTATGGCCCCAAAAATCGCACAAGTGATGGCAGATTTCATTTTGGAAAATAGCGACACGATCCCAAATGATTTTCGCGTTGAGAAGAGTTTGTAAGCGGGGCAAGGCCCCGCATAAGTGTTATTGAAAACAGGTTTTGAGCGCCGCAACCGCACCTTGCATGAGAGTCAGATACGCATTTTCACCCTCAACGATTTCGCCAAGCTGAGAGAATTCAACGGTTTTGATTGAGTATTCTTCTGCCAGCGCATAGGCCAAGGCAGTGTGGTCATTTGGGTCGATGATCATGCACGCCGGTGGTGTCGTTTCGATCTGCCCGCGCAAATTCGCCATATCACTGGGTGATGGACGCAGTCCCATACCATTTGTTACGGCCTGCGGATGGTCGATGCCGAAGCTTTCCTCAAGATACCCAAAAGCATCGTGCGACACAGAATATGGTTTTGCGACGAGTGTTTGCATCTCTGATTTTATGTTTGTTAGCGAAAGCTCGAAAGACGCAAGATTCGCGTTAACATTTGGTATCATTTCTGGCGTAAGCTCTGACGCTGATTTTGCGATCACATGCGCCCAAACATTTGCATTATCAATATCCAACCACATGTGGGGATCCACACCACTATGGTCATGGCCGACATGTCCATTGTCCTCATCATGATCATCGTGGTGCGCGTCGCCGTGATTGTGTTCATCGTGGCCTTCTTGTGCGTGATCGTCATGATCTGCATCATGGTTATGATCTTTGTGATCATCGTGATGATCATCGTCATCTTCATGTTTTTCGTGCGCGTCTTCATACGCAATTAGATGCACATTCGGGACCTCGGCAAGTTCGATGATTTTTGCATTACTTGCTAATGAGGGTAACTTTTCCACTAGACTTGGTGTTAGCGCTTCGCCAATCAGCACAATCAAATCTGCTTCTGACACTGCGGCTGCATGACTTGGTTTCATAGTGTAGTTATGTGGATCTATACCGCTACCGATCAGTGTCGTAATGCTTGCATTCGATCCCAGAACGCCATCAACAATGCCGTGAATGGGCGGGATGTCGACCACGACGCGCAATTGATCTGCTAAAGCAGGCGCTGTCAATATCGTTGTTGCAAATAGGACGGAAATAGTTTTGTTCATTGGATCACTCTCCTGTGTATTGCAGGCC
>JAKMGV010000161.1 GCA_022424725.1 Paracoccaceae bacterium | reverse complement strand
GTCCGATGTTGAACGGATGGTTCCGTGGTCAACGCACGGGATCAGGCACCATCGTTTGGAAGGCGCGCGAATTGCATGCCAAGGGCGAAATTGACGATGATGGGTTCATGGATTTGGTCGCCTCATCTGCGCCCTCAACGGGGTATTGCAACACCATGGGCACGGCGACCACAATGAATTCAATTGCCGAAGCCTTGGGGATGCAATTGCCGGGCTCCGCTGCCATTCCCGCCCCCTATCGGGAGCGTGGGCAAATGGCCTATATGACCGGTAAACGCATCGTCGATATGGTGCATGAGGATTTGAAACCCTCTGACATCATGACAAAAGAGGCCTTTGAGAACGCGATTGTCTTGAATTCGGCCATAGGCGGCTCAACAAACGCGCCTATCCACCTGAATGGATTGGCAAAATTGCTGGGCATCGAATTGACCAACGATGATTGGCAACGTTTGGGGCATAAGGTGCCACTATTGGTAAACCTACAGCCCGCGGGCGAATATCTGGGCGAGGATTATCACCGCGCGGGCGGCGTTCCTGCGGTGATGGGTCAGCTGATCAAGGCGGGCATGTTGCCCCACCCAAATCAGGTCACCGCCAATGGTAAAAGCATGGGTGAAAACTGTACAGATGCGGAAATCATCAACACAGATGTGATCAAACCCATCGAAACCCCGATTAAGGACCACGCGGGTTTCATCAACCTATCTGGCAACCTGTTTGATAGTGCGATCATGAAAACCAGTGTGATCAGCCAAGAATTTACAGATCGCTATCTATCCAACGCCGATGATCCAATGGCCTTTGACGGACGCGCGATTGTGTTTGACGGACCAGAGGATTTCCACAAACGCATCGACGACGAAAGCCTTGGGATTGATGAAAATTGTATCCTAATGATGCGTGGAACGGGCCCGATTGGCTATCCCGGCGGAGCCGAAGTGGTGAACATGCGCCCCCCTGCTTACCTGTTGAAACGCGGTGTGAATTCATTGCCCTGCGTTGGTGACGGCCGCCAGTCAGGGACATCTGGATCCCCTTCTATCCTGAACGCCGCGCCCGAGGCGGCGGCGGGTGGCGGACTAGCGCTTGTGCAAACGGGCGACATGGTGCGCATTGATCTGAATGCCTGCACCGCGAACATCCTAATCAGCGATGACGAGCTAGAGGCGCGCCGCGCGGCACTGCCTACAAACGCCCATCGCGCCACAGCACAAACCCCTTGGCAAGATATCTTCCAAGAAAAGGTACGCCAATTTGACGATGGCATGCTGCTGGAAGGATCAGACAAACACAAAGATATCGCGTCACGCCACGTGCCGCGCGACAACCACTAAAGGACATAAAAGACAATGAAACTCGTACGTTATGGCGCCGATGGGCAAGAGAAACCGGGAATGATTGATGCAGATGGCACATTACGCGATCTCTCAGCGCATGTGGCCGATATTTCGGGCGCAACGCTTGGCGATGATAACATCGCAAAATTGCGCGCATTGGATCCTGCCACCCTGCCCGCGGTTGAGGGCAACCCGCGCATGGGGGCTTGTGTCGGTGACATCGGTAAATTCATGTGTATCGGCCTAAATTACGCCGATCACGCGGCGGAAACAGGCGCGGATATACCTGAACACCCCATTCTGTTTATGAAGGCGAACTCTGCCATCACGGGTCCAAACGATGACGTTGTGATGCCGCGCGGGTCGACCAAAACAGACTGGGAAGTGGAACTAGGCGTCGTGATCGGCAAGGCCGCGAAATACGTCAGCGAAGAAGAGGCACTGGATTATGTCGCGGGCTATTGCCTGTGCAACGATGTCAGCGAACGCCATTTCCAAACATCGCTAACAGGTCAATGGACCAAGGGAAAATCCTGCGACACATTTGGTCCAACGGGTCCATGGTTGGTCACACGGGATGAGGTTGAAGATCCCCAAAAACTAGACATGTGGTTGGATGTTAATGGCAAACGCATGCAGACAGGCAACACAAAAACCATGATCTTTACCGTGGCACAGGTGATTTCGCACCTATCCCAACTGTTCACACTGCATCCGGGTGATGTCATTTCAACGGGGACACCTCCGGGTGTGGGCATGGGCATAAAGCCAGAGCCTGTTTACCTAAAAGACGGGGACGTGATGGAATTGTCGATCCAAGGTTTGGGTGTGCAACGTCAGAACGTGCGCGCCGATGACTAAGCCCATCTTGCTTCAGATCGGGAATGTGACAGAGCGGATGAAAAACCGCTTTGACGCATTGTTTGATGTTCGTGTTTGGTTTGATCAACAGGATCAAGACACCTTTGTAAATGCACATGGCGCGGACGTTGTTGGCATCGCAACAGACGGACATTGGGGTGTGCCAGACAATTTGTTGGCCCGCCTTCCGAACCTAAAGGTCGTGTCATCCTATGGTGTTGGATATGACGCCATTGATGCCGATGATGCCGCCGCTCGCGGGATCTTGGTATCACACACACCAAATGTCCTGAATGATGAGGTTGCAGATACGGCAATTATGCTGTGGCTTGCAACATCCCGCCGCTTGGTTCAGGCGGATAAATGGGCGCGATCAGGACAATGGGAGCGCGATGGCGCTTTTCCCTTGACCCGATCAGTTCAAAACCGTCAGGTTGGCATTTTGGGCATGGGACGCATCGGGGAAACCATTGCGAAACGCGCGGGTGGATTTGATGCAACCATCCATTATCATTCCCGCACGCCAAAGGATGTTGATTTCATTTATCACAGCACAGCCAAGGAATTGGCCGCCGCAGTTGATGTATTATTCGTGATCACACCCGGTGGTGCCGCGACCTATCACTTGGTAAATGATGAGGTCATGAACGCCCTTGGTGCTGATGGGATGTTGATCAACGTGGCGCGCGGATCCGTCGTGGATGAAACCGCATTAGTCGCAGCCCTTCAGGAAGGGCGATTGGGATCAGCGGGATTGGATGTGTTTGAACAAGAACCCAAAATTCCAGATGCGCTAAAGGTCATGGAAAACGTGGTTCTATTACCCCATGTTGGCAGTGCGTCTGTTGAAACCCGTCAGGCCATGGGCGATCTGACCTGTGAAAATTTGGAGCGCTTCATGCAGGATGGCACAGTTGTCACACCCGTTCCTGAGTGCGCAGATTTGAACGGAACATGATGTGAGTACGATCCAAAACATCGGCGTTCAGTATTTTTGCCCCCCCTTGGATGAAGTGCTAGAGGACGCCAAACACGGCGCCCACACCCATTTCGAATTGGTCACGGTGACAATCACAGACGCGGATGGGATTTCCGGTACGGGGTATACCTATACAGGTGGCAAAGGCGGCCGCGCGATTGAGGCCATGATCCATCATGACCTTGTCCCGTATTTGATGGGCCAAGAGACGCAGGATATTGACGCCCTTTATGACGGAATGCAGTGGCATGTTCATTATGTGGCGCGCGGCGGCATCGCGTCATTTGCCATATCGGCGGTGGATATTGCGCTTTGGGATTTGCGGGGTAAACGGTTAAACACATCGCTTTTGCAAATGGCAGGTGGCACGCAGGATCGGTGCAACGCCTATCGCGGGGGTATTGATCTGGGCTATGATCTGCCGCGTTTGATGCAAAGCATGGATGAATATATGTATGCTGGTTTTGATGCGGTTAAGATTAAGATCGGTCAACCTGAATTGGCTCAAGATATCGAACGCATCCGCGCTGTACGTGCCCAGATTGGGGACAAGCGCACCTTTATGGTGGATGCGAATTATGCCTTTAGCGTGGAACAATCCATTGCCGCATCAAAAGCGTTTGAGGATCAAAACATTTATTGGTTCGAAGAACCCACCATCCCCGATGATTACCAGGGTTATGCCCGGATTGCCGCGAAAACATCTGTTCCACTGGCAATGGGCGAAAACCTGCATACGGAACATGAATTTGGCTATGCCTTCGAACAAAGCAATCTGGGATTTATCCAACCTGATGCGTCAAACTGCGGCGGGATCACAGGGTGGTTGCGCGTGGCAGCGATGTCGGAAAAATACGGCATCCCAATTTGTAGCCACGGGATGCAGGAATTGCACGTCAGCCTTGTGTCCGCCTGCCCCAATGCAGGCTGGCTAGAGGTGCATTCGTTTCCCATCGATCAATACACCCACCGCCCATTGGTGATGGAAAACGCCATGGCCGTAGCCCCCGATGTCGCGGGAACAGGCGTGAGTTTTGATTGGGACAAACTGCGCGCGCATTCGGGCTAGTCCCAAATCTTCTCGTTAGTCGTTGATCCACATTTCAGAGTTTGCATTGATATGTAGGACAGCGTCCAAACTTCGATGTGTTTCTCCGAGGTTGCCTCTGGTCACTTCAGGCTTTCATCTAAAAAAGGCACGATTTGGTTGATCAGCGCTTGATGAACATCACTCCGATCCCGAAGTTTCCAATCGCTGCAAATATTTTCTTCACCGCCAAGGCCAATAACAATTTTTCCAAGTAGGCTGCATTCCGGCAAAAAGCTAAAATGCCAGCTTTGTGGAATG
>JAKMGV010000160.1 GCA_022424725.1 Paracoccaceae bacterium | reverse complement strand
TTGCATGATGTCAGTTGGCGCGCCCATCCCGATTTTCGCGCAAATCTGTGTTTCGAAACGGCGACGCGTTCGAATCTTGGGGGACTAAAACATTGGGAACGTGTGTTTTTGGGCGTTTCACTGCTGCACCGCTATCGCAACAAACGCGAAAGATCGCCATATTCCGATTTGTTCCCATTGCTCAGTGACACGCAAATCGAACAAGCCGAAATTCTGGGCAAGGCGATGCGCATTGGCGCCATGTTATGGGTAAAAGACAACAAAAAACGTGCCGCGCTAAGCTGGAATGAAACGACCCGTGAATTGGTTTTGGAACTTAGTAAAAAAAATGCAGACCTCTATGGAGAGGTCTGCGCCGCACGTTTGGGTTCGCTTGCATCAACGTTGAATGCAAGCTCTCGGTTGATACTAGTGTAGAGTTCTGTGCAACAATACTCACACGTGGTGAAACTTGTGCCTCAGAATAGCTGTCTTCAAGCTTTAGGACCGAAGCCCCACCAACGTTTACCAATAACTCATTTTCAACCGAGGTATACGTGATCGTCGTGTTGCTCATCGCGGCAGGATCATGGGTGACGACCAGTTTTGATCGATCAGCGGATTGGCATTGCGATCAAACAGAGCATCAAACCATTCAACATTATAGGTTGCGATGCGCATATGGGCCTACCTCTGGGTATTGAGGATTTCCTCATAGGCCCAATTGGCCTGAATGAGGCGTTTTTCCGCCAGTTTCATCGCCTCTTCCGGAACGCCACGGGCGATCATCCGATCGGGATGATATTCCCGCACCAAGGAACGCCAAGCCTGACGCACCGTCTCCGAATCCGAAGTGGGATCAACACCCAAAACGCAATAGGGATCAGGGTTTTCATCGGGAACAAAGCGCGCACGCATGTTGACGAAATCGCGCGATTGCACGCCAAAAATGCGTGCGACCTCTTCCAAAAATACGTTTTCATTCGGATGATACCTGCCATCCGCAACGGCGATGTAAAACAAGCCCTCAAGCAAATCGACCAACGCCTGATGCCCTGCCCCAAACATGTCGCGAATACGCGCGGCATAAAGATCAAACCCCGCAACATCCTTGCGTGCCAAATCAAATACACGTGCCGCATTTTGGGTTTCGGAGGCAGGAATGTGAAAGACCTGACGGAACGCTGTCACCTCGTCCCGCGTGACCAATCCATCCGCCTTGGCCATTTTCGCGCCCAGCGCAATGACCGCAATCGTAAAACCAATCGTGCGTTCAGGGGGGGTGCGCAGTTTTTCAAAAACCGCCGAAAGCCCTTCGCCTTGTGCAAGGGCGGCTAACGCATCTGATATTCGTTTCCAAATTGACATGGGTGCATCCTACCTATCCCTAGCCTAAAGCATTTTCTGCATAAGCACTAGATCAAGCCATTGATCAAATTTGCGCCCCACCTCACGCAGGGTCGTGATTTTTTGAAACCCCAAACGTTCATGAAACTGCACGCCTGCGGGGTTTCCCGAACTAACGCCTGCGAACATGGAATGGGCCCCTTGGGCTTTGGCGTGCTCTAATGTGTGCATCATAATGGACCGCCCGACCCCACCGCCAAAATGATCGGGGTGTAATTGAACAGTATGTTCCATTGTATGCGCATATCCGACGCCACCGCGAAATTGCCCATAGGTGGCAAAGCCAACAATCCCCACATCACTTTGCGCCACAAAAAAACCATGGCCCTGCGCATGCCGCGCGGTCATATCAGTGGCCACATCCGCCACCGATTTTTCAGCAAAATTAAACGTCACCAAGGTGTCGCGGATGTAATGGTTCCAAATGTCGGCAACCGCACGCGCATCATCAGGTGCGGCATCACGGATCACGATGTCAGTGTGACGGTTCCCTTGGGAGTTTTGAGCGTCGCGTGAAATGATGGCACCTCCGATCCGCGCACATCCACGCGCGGATCCGAATGTAGCGGGCTTAGAAACGAACGCAAGGAAATTGCATGCGGATGCGACACAACAAATTTTTCCAAGGTGCAGCCAACATCAGGCAAACGGTCTGTCGGGGTCTTTGCCCCCATCCAATCAATGATGGCAGGTGCAAATCCATCCAATGGCAACTTACCCGATTTTGGGACGGTGATCTGCCATGTCAAATCCCCCCGCGACACGGTGATCAATTCACCTGTGCCCATCAGGGTTTTTCCAATCACACGTCGGGGTTTTTCCGTGGCTATGACCCAATTCGTCAGGCGCATGTCACCTGAAAAATCATCCAATGCAAACCAACGCGCACGTTCTGGTTTTGGCGCATCGGGATCAATCGCAATCAGTTCCAGATAAAGATCCCCCAAACGCAACAGTTTGTTATGGGTTCCAAAAAGGGCATGTTTCCCACCTTCAGAGAGAGGCACACCAAGGCGTTCTTCCAAAGCGGCAGCGTCGCGCGCAAGATTGGTTGAACTTAGGACGATATGATCAATAGTAAGCATGCGTTATAAGACGTCTGATTTCCAAATGATATTAGATGCAAAACCCACAAAAACAGGATGTTGCGTCAAGTTTTCGGTGCCGTGGCATGGGGCGTGATCTCTTTTCGTTTGTTAACCGCTTCACGCCAGCTCATATAACTAATCGATCCAACAATAATCAGCCCCCCCGCGATCACAAAGGGATCAATGGGTTCACCAAAAAATACGGCCCCAATCGACACAGCCCAAATCAACTGGAGGAATGCGACGGGTTGTGTCACGCTGACGGGTGCTGCCGCAAAGGCCAGCGTCATGGTATAATGTCCCACAGTCGCAAGTGCGGAGACCGCGAACAAAATCAACACCTCTTCTTGCGTCGGCGGCACCCATACTGCCAATGCCAGCGGGACAAGCCCGATGGACGTGGTGATCGACAACATCACAACCACCATCACCGCGCTTGTTTTTCCGCTTAGGTGTTTGGCCGTCAAATAGGAACTTGCCATGAACACGGCTGTTGCCAGCATCGCGATGTGCCCATCACTGACCTCTCTAAATCCTGGGCGCAGGATAATCATTGCCCCAATGAGCGCCCCAAGAACCGCCACCAAACGACGCATGGCCAGCGTTTCACCCAAGAAAAGCGCAGCACCCAAAGTCACATAGACGGGCGACAAGTAATTCATGGCCGTCACATCCGCGATTGGAATGCGGGCCATGGCATAAAACCACAAGGTCACCGCGATCGTGTGCACAACACCGCGAAACGCAAAAATGGGCCCCAACCCGTTCAACCCGCCAGAACGGCGCATGGCGGGGATCATGGGGATCAAGAAAACCAAACCCAACACATAGCGCAAAAACGCGGATTCAGCCGCAGGGATGCGGGTACCCGCCAATTTAACCAGCGCCGTCACCCCTACAAACAGGATGCCTGTAATGATCATCCAACCCACGCCAATCAAGGGGTTTTTTGGGGCTGATGTGTCTGTTGTTGTCGTCACGAAATTACCCTTCTACATCCTAAATAGAAGGCCGTACGCAATTGACCACATAACCAAGGCGATCACGACATCCAATATTTGCCATGCACGCGGATTTTGAAACACAGGTGACAGGAACCGCGCGCCATATCCCAATGAGAAAAAGAAAACGAAACTAGCACTGATGGCGCCTGCACCAAAAACCCAAGGGTCCCCAGATTGCGCCGCCAAGGATCCAACCAAAACAACTGTGTCCAGATAGACATGTGGGTTCAACCACGTCAGCATCAGACATATGACAACAGATTTCCAAAGATCGTTTTCATCCGCCCCGCGTTCCATCGCGGAGCCGCCCCGCATGGCCGACAGAAAGGCACGAATGCCATAGACAACCAAAAACGCCGCGCCGAAGTATCGTAAATAATCAACAATTGCAGGATAGCTCTCTACCAGTGCGCCAAAGCCTGCAACCCCAGCCGCAATCAATACCGCGTCGGAAATCGCGCAAACAAGCACAAGCGGCAACACGTGACGGCGCATAAGACCAGCGCGCAAAACAAAGGCGTTTTGCGCACCAATCGCTAAAATGAGTGAAAAGCCAAGCGCAAATCCGCTTGCCATAATTGAAAGCATCTGGGCCAACCTAAGTCAGATCGTATATCCCCTGTTTAGGTTGGTCTGACGCCTTAAACAATAGCGGAAAGCTCCGCAGGCATCGGGGCGCGAACGCCTTCCGGTGAAATATACGAACCGGCCTTTGTATTCGGCGCGTGTGACAGCAAACCTTGTGACACCAAGCTTTTCAAACTTCTGTGAAATGTTGGCTGCGTGATATTGCGTGTCAATTCGTGGTTTTTGATGTCTTCTGAGCGTGCAACACCGCCGTTTGTCGCGATGACCAACTGCACTACGTAAAAGACATCTTTTTCATTTTGGGTCAGTTTGCCCAATCCAAGGTCCCGCTCCATCCCCAAGAGCAATTCGCGTAATTGTGATACGTTTAAATAACGTTGTGCCGACATAACCATCCCTTTCTGCCGATCTATCCCTAACTCGTAACAATCTAATACCATAAAAGACTAACTTTGGAATGTATTTATT
>JAKMGV010000159.1 GCA_022424725.1 Paracoccaceae bacterium | reverse complement strand
CCAACGTCCGTGACCAAACCAATGTTTGAAAACCCACCCGCATTCAATGCGCCCATCACCTGAACCACACGCTCATAAGGAATGGCACCATCTGCCCGCAGGAAAATTTTGTCGTTTTGACGTTCTGCCGCAACAGCGCGTAATTTCGCAATCAGCGTGCTTTCTTCAATTTCTGCGGATTGGATTAGGATCTGACCCTCAGCCGTCAGGGTCACCGTCAATGGTTCTTGTTGATCACTGGGCAGGGAATTTGCCGCCGTTTTGGGCAATTCAACGGGCACGCCCACCGTTAACATCGGGGCCGAAACCATAAAGATGATCAGCAAAACCAGCATCACATCCACAAAGGGCGTGACATTGATTTCCGCCATCGGTGTACTGCGACGGCGGCGACGTCCCTTTTGCCCTTGGCTTTTGATAACGCCTGCACCCATATCAGCTGTCCAATTCGCGGCTTAGGATCGTTGCAAATTCATCCGCAAAACTTTCGTAACCCGCAACAATGCGATCACAATCACCGCTAAGTTTGTTATAAAAGATCACGGCGGGGATAGCAGCCAATAGGCCAAGACCCGTGGCCAACAGCGCCTCGGCAATGCCCGGGGCAACAACCGCAAGGTTTGTGTTTTGCTGGGCTGCAATTTCGATAAAGGCATTCATGATGCCCCAAACGGTTCCAAACAACCCGATAAAGGGTGCGATAGAACCGATTGTGGCAAGGATTGTCAAACCCGATTGCAGATCATCAGAGGCCCGCAGCACCGCAACATCCATGGACCGTTCAACACGGCTTTGCACACCTGCGATCAGTTGACCATCAGATTTTTGACTGCGTTCCCATTCGGTCATACCTGCAACAAAGACACTTGCCGAATAGCCTTTGGGTGAACTGCCCAATTCTTTGTATAGCAAATCCAGCGGTTCGCCTGACCAAAATGAGCGGTCAAATTGCGCGGCTTCTTTGCGCGCGCCACGGTATTTGATGTGACGTTGAAATATAATCGACCATGACCAAAAAGAGGCCAAGATCAACACTAGCATCACAACTTTAACGGTTAGGGTTGCGCGCAAAAACAACGCCCAGAACGAAAAATCGACCTGGTGCGCCAACTCAAGGGCTTGTGTTTCCATAGTATCCTGCTCATCACGTTCTGGCCTTTATGGCTCTTTGAGGGAACTATAGACGAACTAAAGCAAGAAACCAACAAATATGCGATCACGAATGTATTATTGCACCATATCGGCAACGACATGCCGAAGGGCTTCGGGCAGGCGCAGGGGCTTGCCCCCGTCCCCCAAGGCGACCAATGTGATTTCCGAGCGGAATAAAACAACGTCCTGACGCAAAACCACTTGGCCCAGCACCAAACGTGCGAGCGTCATTGAAATCGGCGTGGTTTCCACAACCAAATCATCCTCAAAAACGGCAGGGGCAATATAATCGGCCTCGACACGGCGCACGGCAAACACGATCCCTTGCGCCTTCATCGCGCGTTGATCCACGCCAATTTTACGCACCCATTCACTGCGCGCGCGTTCGATGAATTTCAGATAATTGGCGTAATAAACTATCCCTGCCAGATCGGTATCTTCGTAATAAACACGGACAGAAAAACGATGGGGGGTCATATCATGCATCCTTGGGCAAACGCGCAAAAAGGCGCAGCGCATGGGATGCGTCCTGCGCCATCACGGGCAGAACGGGATCATAGGCCGCGCGGATCACATCCGCCACCTCGGCCCGCAGGACCGTGTGACCATCGGGGGCAATCGCAAGGGGCGATTGATACTGAAACGCACGGTCCGACCACACAAGAAAAGATTGCACCACCTGCATCAGGAACAATGCATCCGCAGACATCTTGGACAATTCTTTGTCCATGCGCACAAATACAAAACAGGCCTTAATCGCGCCCTGATCATCAAAACGGAATGAACGATATTGCTGTGACTCTGCCGCCTGCAGACGCCCAACCAGATCATCCAAATTTGGCATAATGCGGTCCAGATCAGGAACGGCCAACAATTCATCCCAATCGCGGATGAAAAAGAACATCAAATTCGTGCCCAATTCAGGGTCCGTTTCGGCAATCGGGTGACCGACCATTGCGCAAGTCACCTCAATCGCGCCCTTCAGCGTTTCGATTGACTGATCCTCAATCCCAAAGGCGATGGGTGCGATGGGACGTCCCCAGCGGGCGAAAAAGTAACTGTCGTCTGAACGTGAAAAAAAGCGTTCGACATCATTGGGCGTCATGTTTTGCAGCACTCCAAGTTGTGTTTGCAAAGCGCTATATCGGGTTTCCCGCGGCATAGCAAAGGAGGGATGTGCCTTGTGTTACTGAAACAGATCGGTTTGCCCCTTTGGCATCGGCAGGCCCAAATGATCCCACCCGCGCTGCGCCAACATGCGTCCGCGCGGGGTGCGTTGGATCAAACCCTGCTGCAAGAGATACGGCTCAATAACCTCTTCCAACGCATCACGGCTTTCAGATAGGGCAGCAGCCAATGTTTCAATCCCGACCGGTCCGCCCGAATAGTGTTCCGCCATCAGGCGCAGGTAACGCCGATCCGCCCCATCCAGACCCAGATCGTCCACGGAAAGTCGCGTTAATGCGTGATCCGCCAAGGTTTTCGTGACGGTGCCATCCCCATCAATCAATGCAAAATCCACAACGCGGCGTAACAAACGCCCCGCAATCCGTGGTGTGCCACGTGCGCGCCTCGCGATTTCGCGTGCGCCCGCTTCGTCCGCGGGCGCGCCCAGTTTGCGGGCATTACGGGAAACGATCTGATAAAGTTCATCTTCGGTGTAAAATTGCAACCGCGTTGGAATACCAAACCGATCACGCAACGGCGTCGTCAACAACCCCAAGCGCGTTGTTGCCCCGATTAGGGTAAAGGGTTGCAATTCAATCCGTACGGTGCGTGCGGCGGGCCCTTCACCGATCACAAGGTCCAGTTCAAAATCCTCCATCGCGGGATAAAGAACTTCTTCTACAACGGGATTTAGGCGATGAATTTCATCAATGAACAATACATCCCGCGCCTCTAGGTTTGTCAGGATCGCGGCCAAGTCGCCCGCTTTGGCCAAAACGGGGCCGGATGTCATTTTGAAATTCACACCCAATTCGCGGCTGATGATCTGGGCGAGCGTAGTTTTCCCCAAACCAGGTGGACCATAAAATAGGGTGTGATCCATCGCCTCGGCGCGTTGGCGGGCCGATTGAATAAAGACGCGCAAATTTGCCCGCGCCTCGGCCTGACCTGTGAATTCATCAAGCGCCTGTGGTCGCAGCGCACGGTCGGCGTCCTCGGGCAGCGGATCAGGGCGCATCATCGGATCAGAATTTTCCATATCTTATCCCTTTGGCGCCATAAGTTTCAGGGCGGCGCGAATGACGTCCGATGTCTCAGTTTCGGGGGCATCCGCCATGACTTGGGCCACAGCCGCGGCCGCCTCTGACGGTGAATACCCTAGGTTTTGAAGCGCTGACAGCGCATCTGCCTGTGCATTGGATTGCACCACGACGGGCTTAGGCATTGGCGCGGGCTGCGATGCAGGGGCATCCGCCTCAATCACGTCATCCGTGATGGCCGCGGGGGTTGCGGATTGTCCTGCCATGGCCATAACGGTTGGGGCCTTGTCCTTTAGTTCGATAACAACCCGCTGTGCGGTTTTCGGGCCAATCCCTTTGGCCGCCTTGATCGCATTCCAATCGCCCAGTGCGATTGCGCGACTGACACCATCTGCGCCCAGCGCCCCAAGGATGGACAGCGATGCCTTGGCCCCTATCCCCTGAACAGACATCAACAGACGATGCCATTCCTTTTCGACAAGGGTTGGGAACCCAAACAACTGAAGCAAATCTTCACGCACCACCAAATCGGTATAAAGCGCAACCGCCTCTCCGACCGAGGGCAGCGCGGCAAGTGTGCGATCAGAGCAATAAATCATGTACCCGACGCCACGCACATCCAGCAGAATGTGATCGTCAGAGCGATAATCAACACGTCCCGAAAGTTTACCAATCATAGAGCTTTCGCCAATGCGGCCTCCCACGCGCCAGAGGAGCGTGCATAATGGGCATGACAAAGTGCAATGGCCAAGGCATCCGCCGCATCCGCACCCTCAATTTTCACACCGGGCAATTGCAAGCGTACCATGTGATCAATCTGACCTTTATCCGCATGCCCCACGCCAACGATGGTTTTTTTCACTTTGTTCGGGGCATATTCCGCAACTTTAATGCCCGCCTGCGCTGGCACCAGTAGTGCAATCGCGCGGGCCTGACCCAATTTTAGCGTGCCAACACCATCTTTGTTCACAAAGGTATTTTCGACAGCAGCCGCGTCAGGTTGATATTGACGAACAACATCGGTCATTTGCGTAAAGAGCGAGACGAGCCGCGTTGCCAAATCCTCACCCGAACTGTGACAGACCCCGTTTGCAACATGCGTGATTCGGCTTCCAACAGCCTCAATCACGCCCCAGCCCATGTTCCTCAATCCTGGATCGACGCCCAAAACGCGCATGTCGTCCCCTTTTTTATCA
>JAKMGV010000158.1 GCA_022424725.1 Paracoccaceae bacterium | reverse complement strand
CGGCAAACAATTGACGTTCTGGCAGAAAACGCTGGAACAATTGGATATGAAATTCTAACCTCTCTTGGCGGGCGTTATCAGCGCAGATATGTAGGGGATATGGGATGACCAGCGCACTTGGCGCACTTGGATCAGCTGTACTTGCCATGCTGGCAAGCATTGGGCGCGTTGTTATTTTCGCGGCCAATACGGTAAAACATTTGGCCCTGCCCCCGTTTTATCTGCGCGAATTTTTTCAGGCCTTGGTGCAAATTGGGTGGCTATCCCTGCCCGTGGTTGGGCTAACCGCGTTTTTCACAGGGGGGGCATTGGCCTTGCAAATTTATGCAGGGGGTGCCCGTTTCAGCGCCGAGGCCGTGGTGCCCAGCATCGTGGCGATTGGCATGGTGCGTGAACTTGGCCCCGTTCTTGGGGGCTTGATGGTGGCCGCGCGCGTTGCAAGTTCAATCGCGGCGGAAATCGGCACGATGAAAGTGACCGAGCAAATTGATGCCTTGGTCACGCTCTCGACTGACCCGATGAAATATCTGACATTGCCGCGCGTTTTGGCGGCGACGCTGTCTTTGCCGATCCTTGTGGCGGTTGGGGACGCCATTGGGATTTTCGGTGGATTTTTGGTGGGCGTGAACCGATTGGATTTCAACGCGGCGGCATATTTGAAGAATACCGTTGATTTTCTGGAAACCGCAGATGTGGTTTCGGGCATGGTCAAAGGCGCGGTCTTTGGCTTTATCGTGGCCTTAATGGGATGTTATCACGGCATGAATTCAGGCCGCGGCGCCCAAGGCGTGGGGCGTGCCACAAAGTCCGCCGTCGTTGCGGCCAGCGTTTTAATCTTGGCTGCGAACTACATCCTGACCGAGGTGTTTTTCACATCATGATTGAATTACGCGGCCTTCATAAATCCTTTGGTCAAAACCATGTACTGGCAGGTGTGGACCTGTCGATTGAACGCGGAAAATCCATGGTGATCATCGGCGGGTCGGGCACAGGAAAATCCGTCCTGCTTAAGTCCATTTTGGGTTTGATCACACCTGATCGGGGTCAAATCTTGGTCGATGGGCAGGATGTAACACAGGCGGATCGCGACGCGTTTTTGGCCCGGTTTGGTATGTTGTTTCAGGGGGGCGCATTATTTGACAGCCTGCCTGTTTGGCAAAACATCGCCTTTCGCTTGATGCGCGGGTCGCTGAAGCGCCCAAAGGATGAAGCGCGCGACATCGCCATTGAAAAATTACGCCGCGTCGGTCTGAAACCAGATGTGGCAGATCGGTTTCCCGCCGAATTGTCGGGCGGCATGCAAAAACGTGTCAGTTTGGCACGCGCCATTGCAGCAGACCCCGAAATCATCTTTTTTGACGAACCCACAACGGGCCTTGATCCGATCATGTCAGGCGTGATCAACGATCTGATCCGTGAAATCGTGGTGGATATGGGGGCAACAGCCATGACCATCACCCATGATATGACGTCTGTGCGCACCATTGCAGATGATATTGCGATGCTGCATGCGGGGCGCATCCAATGGACAGGTCCAGTTGGCGACATGGATCAATCTGGTGATCCGTATATCGATCAATTCATCAACGGACGCGCCGATGGCCCGATTGAGGCGATCCGATGACATCCAGCTTTTTTGAACCGTCCATGAATGTTTTGCTGTTTTTGATGGTTAAAAAATTTGTCTATCTTGAAGTGCTGTTGATCCTTGCAGGTGTCAAGGCCTTTCTGCGCACAGGTGCAGCGCGGTATTTGTCATTCATCGTGATCGGCATTTGTGTCGCGGGGATCGCTGCGCATTTCATCGTTCCCTATTTTCAAATTTATCAGCAACCGTGGGCCGGCATCGCACAGTTTTTGATCCGAACATGGGACGGTATGTTCACCCTATTGTTGGCGTCCTTTGTGTTTCTAAATACGATGTCGCAAACGCATGGGCGGGTGATGGTTATTGACGGAGTGCATATAATTTTGATCATAGGGCTCTTGGGTTTATGGGTCAGCACGTTGTGAAATACGTCAACCTGACGCTATTGATCCTCTATCCAATTTCTTGGTTTTCTCCGTTGATGAGCGCGGGGCTGCTGCCCCTGTTTGGAATGTCCGAAATCACGATTGTAAGCGGTATTTTAACGCTTTGGCAGGATGATCCGTTCTTGTCCCTGATTGTTGTTTTATTCGCGGTCCTGCTGCCCATTGGAAAAACACTGTGTAAGGCCGCGATTGATTTTGGCCTTGCCCCAAAATCATGGACACATACCTTGGCCGTGCTGTCACGCTTTGCAATGGCCGATGTGTTTTTAATTGCGCTTTATATTACGGCGGCCAAGGGCATTGGCGTGGGTCGCGTTGAAACCCAATGGGGGTTATATTTGTTCACATTTTGCGTGCTACTCTCGCTCTTGGTGTCGGTCATGTCCTCTTCTGCCTTGTCACGCACTTCCCCTTCTGGCAAAAGTTGAACCATGGCAAAATCAACCACATCTTATTCCTGTTCCGCGTGCGGCAATGTCACGACAAAATGGTCTGGTCGCTGCGAGGCCTGTGGTGAATGGAACACAATTGTCGAAGACGGTGGCCTGTCCGTTGGTCCCAAAAAGGGATCGATCGGCGGGATGAAAGGAAATGCCATCAAGCTGACGGATTTGGCCAGCCAAGAGGCCCCATTACCCCGCACCCATTCTGGGATTGATGAGCTTGACCGCGTTTTGGGCGGTGGTTTGGTGCCTGCCTCTGCAATTTTGGTTGGTGGCGATCCGGGGATTGGGAAATCAACCCTACTGCTGCAGGCAGCCGCGCGATTTTCCGAAGCGGGATTAAAGGTACTGTATATTTCTGGCGAAGAGGCCAGCGCACAGGTGCGCATGCGCGCCCAGCGGTTGGGTTTGGGATCGGCGACTGTGCAACTGGGCGCGGATACGAACCTGCGTAATATTTTGACAACGATGGACACGGAAAAACCCGATCTGGTGATCATCGATTCAATCCAAACCATGTGGGCCGATACGGTCGAAAGCGCGCCTGGCAGTGTGTCCCAAGTGCGCTCTGCCGCCCACGAACTGACCACATTTGCAAAACGCAAAGGTGCCTCGGTCATCTTGGTCGGTCATGTGACGAAAGAGGGTCAGATTGCAGGCCCCCGTGTTGTCGAACACATGGTGGATACGGTTTTATATTTCGAGGGCGAACGCGGCCACCAATTTCGCATTCTTCGCGCGGTCAAAAATCGTTTTGGGGCATCAGACGAAATTGGCGTTTTTGAAATGTCTGGCCGCGGTTTGGAAGAGGTCAAAAATCCCTCTGCCCTGTTCCTGACAGATCGCGAAAACACCGCACCTGGTGCGGCCGTATTTGCAGGGATCGAGGGAACCAGACCCGTGTTGGTTGAATTTCAGGCGCTGGTTGCGCCCAGCCCCCTGAGCCAACCACGACGCACCGTCGTGGGATGGGACAGCGGACGTCTATCAATGATCCTTGCAGTTCTTGAGGCACGGGCGGGCATCGCGTTTTCGGGGCTGGATGTGTACCTAAACGTGGCAGGCGGCATGCGCGTCAATGAACCTGCCGCCGATCTGGCCGTTGCGGCGGCCCTACTGTCGGCACGCGAAAACACGCCATTGGCGGAAAATTGTGTGGTTTTTGGGGAACTCAGCCTGTCAGGAGCGCTTCGTGCGGTCGCACAGACAGAAAATAGGTTGAAAGAAGCGCAAAAACTTGGTTTCACACGGGCTATCGGACCTGTTGGTGGGAAACAGGCACAAGTAGGTGGAATTGATATGGCGCAAATGTCGGATATTGCGTCATTCGTTGTCGAAACTTTCGGCACGACTTAGGCTGAGGAAAAGGGCAAGCGGCCATGGAAGGATTTAACGTAGTCGACGCAGTGGTGGCCGTGATTATCGTGCTATCCTCATTGCTGGCATATTCACGCGGTTTGGTACGCGAGGCCATGGCCATCGCAGGATGGGTTGCCGCCGCAATCGTGGCCTTTGTTTTCGCGCCAAATGTGATGCCCTTGATCGAGGAAATACCGATGATCGGCCCGATCCTTGCCGATAGCTGCGAATTGTCCATCATCGCCTCTTTTGCCGCGGTATTTGCGATCACACTGATGATCGTTTCGTTTTTTACGCCCCTTCTGTCGTCCCTGATCAACAAATCTGTATTGGGCAAGGTGGATCAGGTCTTTGGCTTTATCTTTGGTGTATTGCGCGGCATCGCCCTTATCGCGATTGCCTTTTTCGCCTATAGCGCGGTCCTAAGTTCACAAAGCCTGCCTATGGTGGATGAAAGCCGATCCGCCAAGGTATTTGGCGACATGGCCGCCCAGATCGAGGCGCGCAATCCCGAACGCGCCCTTGGCTGGGTTACCGTGCAATATGAAGAATTGGTCTCTACCTGCAACGCTGAATAAAACGTTCGGTGGGACGGGCATATCCAACTATCCGCATGACCCAGATTTAATTGTTATAGTTTCGTGACACTTTCCCCCAATACCAGTATGTAGGGGCCACCCACGAAATGGAATCGGAGTTTCCTGACTTGTCTTGCAAGCAAATGCCCCCCGCTCACCCGTTTGATGACGACAAACT
>JAKMGV010000047.1 GCA_022424725.1 Paracoccaceae bacterium | reverse complement strand
CGCCAAAATAGGCGCATGAGGCAGTAAAGGAAATCTATCGTGTTCAGACGGCTAACATCGTCGGGCTTGGTCGTGGTGCGTATGCTTACCACGCT
Source organism: Paracoccaceae bacterium (assembly GCA_022424725.1). Lineage (GTDB taxonomy): Bacteria > Pseudomonadota > Alphaproteobacteria > Rhodobacterales > Rhodobacteraceae > HIMB11. The sequence continues at coordinate 11,404 of JAKMGV010000047.1, read as the reverse complement.
TGTTGCGATCATCTTCACAACTCATCTTGTTTGGGCTGCACCCTATGCGGCAATGGTTATGGACGCGCGCAGTGGAAAAGTGCTGCATGCTGAAAATGCAGATACACGGCTTCATCCTGCGTCGCTCACAAAAATGATGACCTTGTACGTGGTGTTCGAGGCCGTTGAAAATGGCGAAATATCTTTGGATACAAAGGTACGGATTTCCAAGAAAGCTGCCGCTGAACCTCCATCAAAGCTTGGATTACGCTCGGGCCAACGCATTAAACTGCGGTATTTGATCCGCGCAGCCGCCGTGAAATCGGCAAATGACGCAGCCACAGCATTGGGCGAGGCGATTGAAGGATCAGAGGCAGCCTTTGCTCGGCGCATGAACCGCACGGCCAAGGCGCTTGGGATGAAACGAACAACGTTTAAAAATGCGCATGGCCTTACCGAAAAGGGGCATCTTTCCACGGCGCGTGATATGACCATCCTAGGGCGCCATCTGTTTTATGATTATCCCGATTACTACAATTTGTTCTCGCGCATCCGCACACATGCAGGACTGCGCGAGGTTGCAAATACCAACCGCCGTTTTTTGGGAAATTACCGCGGCGCTGATGGGATCAAAACGGGATATACCCGCGCTGCGGGTTTCAACCTTGTTGCCTCTGCTGAACGGGGTCAAGAGCGCATTATTACAACCGTTTTTGGTGGGCGTTCCACAGCGACACGGAACAAACGCGTTGCGCAGTTGATGGACAAAGGGTTCAAATTAGCGCCAAGCCGCGTAGCCGTTCAAAAACCTGCGCGCCCTGACTATTCCATTACCTCAACGGATACGGGTTCGCGACTTGCCGGGAAAACGGTACGCGTCAAAACAAACCGCCCATACAGTCCACGCCCAAAACTGCGCCCCGCTGCGAAAATTCAACTTGCGACCAGCGATCTTAAAAGCGGGATCGAAAGTGCGCTAAGCGAGGCGCAAAATGTACGAATTGAAGTCGAGCAATCACCTGCAGCACAGGCAACGCCGATATCGGTGAATATCGCGACCATCGATACAACCGGCGCAATTGCCGAAAGTTTGGGACCAACAGTCGTTAGTCGATTATCAACATCCAATGGCGGTCATTGGGGGATCAACGTTGGACGCTTTAATACACGATATGCGGCTGAAAAAATGCTATTGAAAACGGCACTTGCCGAAATTGATGCACTCGACGGATCCTTGCGTAAAGTGCACCAAAGCAGACAAGGGTTTGAAGCGACATTCCTTGGGCTAAGCGAAGCGCGCGCGCTTCAGGCCTGCACGCGGCTAAGCGCACGCAATATCAAATGTTCGACGATTTCACCTGGTTAGGTTTTGGGTTTTGATCCCAAGTTCCTGACAAAATACGTTCAGCGTTTCCGGCAGGATCGTCGTATTGTTGGGTACGTAGAGTGAATAAGAACGCGCCCAAACCAACACCGCCCAAGAAAAGCGAGATGGGTATCAGAAATAGTAATATATCCATTAACGTATCCTTAGTGCATTCAGCGTGACACTGATGGATGATAACGACATTGCCAAAGCCGCAATCAGGGGCGTGGCAAATCCTGCAATCGCAACTGGTCCCGCGATTACGTTATAAAATGTTGCTATCCGAAAATTCTCTGTAATGCGCTTTTGTAATGCTTTGGCCAATGGGATTAAACCGACCAGTTAGTCAAGGTTTTCACTCAAAAACACAATGTCCGACGCGTTGCGTGCTGCGTCCAATGCGCGGGATGGCGAGATAGAAACATGCGCCTCACACAATGCTGCAGTGTTATGTCAGTTTCAAGCGCGTATTTCAGATATTTGCGATCATCACGACATACATCCAACCGCGTTGATTGATCGGTTTGAACAGGTAAATGCGCGCTTTGAAAACCTTCTGAATGTCACTGAAACAGGGCTTCTCATTCCACCCCAAGCGCAGCCATTGACCCGCATGATTGCGCGCCAATTTGACACCTATTCCTTGTCAGACACCGGTCACAGTTACGCGACCTAAATCATTGCAGCGTCAACCAACGCCTTGGTGTATTTGGTCGAAGGGTTCGTAAATATTTGTTCCGCATCCCCTTCTTCAATGATGTCCCCACGCTTCATCACCATCACACGGTGGGACATGGCGCGTACAACATTTAGGTCATGACTGATAAAGATATAAGCCAAACCATACCTACGCTGCAAATCGCGCAACAAATCGACAATTTGAACCTGTACCGTCATATCCAAAGCCGAGGTGGGCTCATCCAGAATAACCAGTTTGGGGCGCAGAACCATCGCACGCGCGATTGCGATGCGCTGCCGCTGCCCACCCGAAAATTCGTGTGGATAGCGATGCATCATGGCGGGGTCCAGGCCCACCTCGACCATAATATCGCGCACCTTTTGTTCGATCGCAGCTTCATCCCCGATGCGGTGTACCTTTAAGCCCTCTGCAATCACCTGCGCGCAAGTCATGCGAGGAGAGAGCGAGCCATAGGGGTCCTGAAAAACAATCTGCATATCTTGGCGTAAATTCCGCAATTCGCGCTTCGATAGCTGAGCGAGCGAGCGCCCATCAAATTCGGCCTGTCCCTCAAACGAAATCAAACGCATCAACGCCATCGCAATTGTTGATTTGCCCGAACCACTTTCACCAACGATCCCAAGTGTTTCGCCCGTGCGCAACTCAAAGTTTGCCTCGTTCACGGCCTTCACATGGCCAACCGTACGACGCAGCAATCCCCGCTGAATTGGAAACCAAATACGCATTTTATCGGCCCGCGCGACGACGGGTGCATCCGGATGAATTTCATCGGGTGCCCCAATGGCATGTGCAGACAGCAATTTTTGCGTATAAGGGTGTTGTGGCGACGTGAACACCTTTTCAACGGTGTCATGTTCCACAATATCCCCATCTTTCATCACATACACACGATCTGCAATTTTGCGCACCACCGCCAAATCATGGGTGATGAACAACATGGCCATGTTTTCTTTTTCTTTCAGATCATTCAGCAAATCCAATATCTGTGCCTGAATAGTTACATCTAGGGCCGTTGTCGGTTCATCCGCGATAAGCAGTTTGGGACCATTCGCCAGTGCCATCGCGATCATCACACGCTGTCGTTGTCCACCAGAGAGTTGGTGTGGATAATCAGATAGCCGTGTTTCTGCGTCCTGAATGCCGACACGTTCCAGCAACTGCAAAATCCTCGCACGCGCAGCGGTACCTGTGACCCCCTGATGAAGTTCCAATGACTCGCGCAACTGCTTTTCAATTGTGTGTAGCGGGTTAAGCGAGGTCATAGGTTCCTGGAAGATAAAGCTAACCTCATTTCCCCGCAACTGACGCAAAGTACCTTCGTCGTGTTCCGATATGTCCTGACCGTTATACTGTGTTCTGCCAGAAATCTGTGCGCTGCGTCCCAACAGTTTCATCGAACTTAACGCTGTTACGGATTTTCCAGAACCGCTTTCCCCAACCAAGGCAACGACTTCACCTGAACTGATATGATAACTGACCCCATTCACTACGGTCAGCGAACGACCCTCTTGGGTAAAGGCGATGCTGAGATTTTCAACAGATAGAACAGGCGTCATTTGAATGTCTTTCTTGGATCAAAGGCATCACGCACGCCTTCGAAAATAAAGACCAACAGGGCAAGCATGATTGCAAAGGTAAAGAAGGCGGTGAACCCCAACCATGGCGCTTGTAGGTTTTGCTTGGCTTGCAATGTTAATTCACCGAGTGACGGCGCAGTTGTCGGCAGTCCAAAGCCCAAGAAATCCAAACTGGCCAATCCTGCAATGGTTCCTGTCACAATAAACGGCAGCATCGTTAACGTGGCAACCATGGCATTCGGCAGCATATGGCGGAACATAATTGTCCAATCACCGACCCCCAATGCACGGGCGGCGCGGACGTATTCCAAATTACGGGCCCGCAAAAATTCCGCACGGACCACCCCAACAAGGCCCGTCCAACCAAACAGGATCATTAAAAAGACCAAGAGCCAAAAACTTCGCCCCAAGATCGCAAACATAATGATGATCACATATAGGGATGGAACGGCGGCCCAAATTTCGATCACACGCTGTAGGATCAAATCGGTCAAACCACCAAAAAACCCCTGAATGGCCCCCATTATAATTCCAATGATACTGGATAAAGTCGTGACCAAAATTGTGAACAATATGGATAAACGGAACCCATAGATCACCCGCGCCAAAACGTCCCGTTTAGTATCATCTGTCCCTAATAAGTTTTGAGAATTTGGGGGCAGTGGTGCAGCACCGGGGCGATCAACAGGCGTGTTGTAGGAATATGGGATCAACGGCCACATTAACCAACCCTGTTCAAAATCAGCCCCTGGATAAGAACCTGCGGAAATTTCATCCATAATTTCATACGGGATGTCGAAACAATCGATTGCGCCACCCGATTTGATTAAACACTGAACCTCGGGGTCGCGATAAACCGCCTCTGTTTTGAAATCCCCGCCAAAGCGTGTTTCGGGATAGAAGTTGAAGATTGGCGTAAAATACTCACCCCGGTACTTCACCAAAATGGGTTTATCATTGGCAATGAATTCTGCGCAGAGGGAAATCGCGAACAGGACACCAAAAATAATCAATGACCAAAATGCGCGTCCATTGGCACGGAAATTTTTCCAGCGGCGTTGGTTTAGTGGCGATAGTTTCATCATCCCTCACGCCCTTCAAAATCGATACGTGGGTCCACAAAGACGTACATCAAATCCGATAAAATCCCGATCACAAGGCCCATAAGCCCAAAAATGAATAACGTGCCAAAAATTACGGGGTAGTCGCGTGCGACGGCTGCTTCAAATCCAAGACGCCCTAAGCCATCCAAAGAAAAGATGGTTTCAATAATTAAACTCGCCCCAAAGAACACACCGACAAAAACCGCTGGGAACCCAGCAATCACAATCAACATCGCATTTCGAAAAATATGGCCATAGAGCACACGCGATTCACTTAGTCCCTTGGCCTTAGCAGTCATCACATATTGCTTTTGAATTTCGTCCAAAAAGCTGTTTTTCGTCAAAAGCGTAAGTGTTGCAAACCCTGATATCGTCGAGGCGATAACGGGTAATGCGATATGCCAAAAATAATCCGCAATTTTACCCAACAGTGACAATTCAGCAAAGTTATCCGAATATAGCCCCCGCAGCGGAAAGATTTGATAATACGATCCACCTGCAAACAAAACCAACAGGATGATTGCGAACAAGAACCCTGGGATGGCATAGGCCATAATAATGATGCCACTGGTCCATGTATCGAACCGCGTTCCATCATTAACAGCCTTTCGAATACCCAACGGGATCGACACCAGATAGGCAACTAGAGTCGACCATAGCCCCAATGAAATGGAAACTGGCATTTTTTCCAGAACCAATTCAATTACGCTGATAGAACGAAAATAGCTCTCTCCAAAATCAAGCCGAAGGTAGTTCCACATCATATCCAGAAACCGTTCAAGCGGTGGTTTATCGAAACCAAACTCTTTCTCAAGTTCCGCAATGAATTCGGGAGGAAGCCCACGCGCACCTACATAATCCGTGTTCCCCGAACTATTGGCAGCGGTTTCAGAACCGCCGCCCGATATTGCTTCGAACACGTCTCCTTCGCCCTCTAAATTGGCAAGGATCTGTTCAATCGGCCCACCAGGGACGAATTGAACCAAGGCAAAGTTGATTACCATGATCCCCAGAAGCGTCGGAATAACCAGCAAGAGCCGGCGAAGGATGTAGGCGCCCATTGCTTACCTCAAAACGCCTTTGGCTTTCAGGTCGGCGGCTTTTTCGGCATTGTACCACCAGAAATCAAGATTACCCAATGCGAATGGCGGCAATGTTTCTGGGTGTTCATACATGTTCCAATAGGCCACGCGATAGGCATCATTAAACCACTGCGGCACCCAGAAATAATAGGCCCGCAATGTGCGATCCAGCGCTTTGACCGAGGTTGCCAACTCTGCCTTGTTCTGGGCCTTCATCACATGCTCAATCAGAGCATCAACCGCCGCTGACTTTAGCCCCATCGAGTTAAACACGGACTGATCCGCAGTTTCCGATCCAAAATATTGCTTCAATCCTGATGAGGGCTCCAGCGACATTGGGAACTGATCAACCATCATATCGAAATCATAGTTGCGTGATCGGTCAGTCATCTGCGCAGGGTCGATGCGTGAATATATTGCATCTATTCCTGCTGCTTTAAGGTTATCGATGAATGGCAGGTGTACGCGATCAAATGTGGGGCTATCCTCGATGATTTCGATGGTTAGCGTTTCACCCGCCGCATTTCGGCGCAATCCATCATCCCCGACAGTCCAACCTGCTTCGTCCAGCAGTGCGCTTGCCTTGCGTAGATTTTTACGATCCAACGTGCGGTTACCAGAAACAGGGGCCACGACGGCCTCGCCATCAATCACACCTGCGGGCAAAAGGTCCGCGATGGGTTCCAACAGGGCAAGTTCCGCATCTGATGGCATGCCTTCTGCGGCCAATTCAGAGTTTTCCCAGAATGAATTTATGCGCGCGTATTGTCCGTAAAATAGGGACTCATTTGACCACTCAAAATTAAACAGCAATCCGACAGCCTGACGGACACGGATATCGTTAAATTTGTCGCGACGCAGATTCATCACATAGCTTTGGCCAGTCGCCATTCCACCATCGGGCAACAGCGTTTTAATTACATGGCCTTCGTCAAGCGCAGGAAAATCATATGCAGTTGCCCATGATTTTGACGAGTTCTCTTGTCTAAACGTGTAAGCACCTGATTTGAAACCTTCAAACGCTGCATTGGAATCCGCAAAATACTCAATGCGAATTGTGTCAAAGTTTCCGCGCCCTTTGTTGAATGGCAAACCCTTGCCCCAATAATCGGGATTGCGTTTATAAGTAATGCGTTTGTTAATATCATAGCTGTCTAACACATATGGACCTGAACCGATTGCAGGCTCCATCCGTGATTCGTCTAGCTTTGCGCCAGTCTTTTCAAACCACGCCTTACTTTTCACAGGTAGTCCGCCAACGATTGGAATCGCATCACGGCGCGACGCGTCATCAGCAAACGAATATTTGATACGATGCGGCCCCAAGATTTCCACGCCGGTCACGATTTGACCCAGGATTGCGCGGTAACTGGCCAATCCTTCGTTCAGGAATAATTCATAGGTGAAGGCCACGTCTTCTGCTGTCACAGGTGTGCCATCTGAAAAACGTGCCTCTGGGCGCATATTGAAGATGACCCATGATTGATCCTCTGGATATTCCAAGGTTTCCGCCAACAATCCATAACTCGTTCCCACTTCATCTGACGTACCTTCAAGAAGTGATTCGAACGGAGCAGAGGCAAGGGCACCAGCGCGCCCTTTACGTGTATAGGGGTTGAAACTATCAAAGGTTCCCATCGTCCAGATAGAAATTTCACCGCCTTTTGGCGCGTTGGGGTTCACATAATCAAGGTGTTTGTAATCCGCTGGATATTTCAATTCGCCAAAGAAATTGAAACCATGTGTTTTAGTAATCGCTTCATCCGCGCGCAGGGACATTGCACCAAAAATAACCGCAAGCCCAATGGCAGACCCAACAACTATATTACGCAGTTTTGACGTATCGACGGCTTTCGCCTGTACCCTTGATTTTGTCATAGCCTTCCTCCCGTGTTGGACATAAGGCTAGGGCGTTCAAGGGTCAGGTTCAATAGCGATAAAACAATAGTGAACAAAAGAAAAAGCCGCACAACAAGGCGCGGCTTTGTCATAAATAGTGGTTAACCTTAATTTATGGTCGCCAAATACGCGATAACGTTTGCGCGGTCTTCGATTTTCTTCAAACCTGCGAAACCCATTTTTGTGCCTGGTGCATATTTTTTGGGGTTTTCAAGGAAACCGTTCAGGTTTTCAGGTGACCAAACGTCTGCAACAGCGCTAAGCGCACCTGAGTATCCATAACCCGGAACACCATCCACGGCACGTCCGACAACTTGGTACATGTGTGGCCCAGTGCCGTTTTCGCCATCACCTAGTTTGTGGCATGCTTTACACTTGCCGAAAACTTTTTCACCTTTTGCCACATCCGCTGACGCATAAATAGTTGCGAAATCTACAACTTCTTCTTCCTCAGTTGCTTCTTCTGCAACGGCAACTTCGATTTCGTAGCCGCTTTTTGCATGATCATCGCCATGGCCGTGTCCACCACCTACGTGATACAGTAGTTCTGCTGCCCACACGCCAAGAAGGTAAACCAACAATGCGCCACAAAAGCCGCCGATTACTTTGGTAAATGTCATTTGATCCATAGCCACATTCCATCTGCTACTGTTTGCGCGGTATCTATCCGCTTTCCTACTGCTTATGCAAGGTGTACAAATGCATCCAAACGACGCAGTTAGAGAAAAAAATAAGAAAATGACAAAAAAAATTGCATTCCAAGGTGCATTAGGCGCCTACAGCCACGAAGCGTGCAATGCTGCGCGACCAGATTTAGAGCCTTTGGCCTGTAAAACGTTCGATCAAGTCATCGCCGCGGTGAACTCTGGGCAAGCCGAATATGCAATGCTTCCCGTCGAAAATTCGACGTATGGGCGCGTGGCAGATATTCACCGATTGCTACCAGAAAGCGGTCTACACATTATCGATGAAACTTTCACACGCGTGCGGATTTCGATGATGGCAAACCAAGGGGTTTCCTTGTCCGACGTAAAAGTTGCGCGTGCACATCTGGTCCTACTTCCGCAGGCGCAAAAATTCTTGGATGAACACAACATTCGCGCTGAAACCGCTGTTGATAGTGCAGGTGCGGCAGCAGAACTGGCCGCCTCTGGCGAAACGGATGTCGCCGTGATGGCAAGCGAAATAGCCGCGGATATTTACGGATTAAACGTCCTTGCCCGCAATATCGAAGATCATGGACACAACACCACGCGTTTCTTGGTCATGTCGACCGAACCAAATCATGAACGCCGCGCGGATACGATGCTAACCACATTTGTGTTTCAAGTGCGCAATATTCCAGCGGCGCTGTATAAGGCGATGGGCGGATTCGCGACAAATGGCGTCAACATGACAAAACTTGAAAGCTATATGGTTGGCGGATCATTCACAGCGACACAGTTTTACGCAGATATTGAGGGGCATCCAGACGATCCCAATGTCAAATTGGCGCTGGACGAACTCGCCTATTTTACGGATTCGATCAAAATATTGGGCGTGTATCCTGCTAGCCCCCTGCGCGGTTAGGCGGCTGGCATCTGCGCAATGAATTCAGCCAATTTACCAACGCGGGATTTGAAGCGCTGATTAAACTTTGATCGTGCGAGCTTCATGGACTGCACCAACAAGCGTGCAGCCAGCGTTTTGGGCTCGAGCACAGAGACAACTTGTATGCGTGTTTGCACCCGAGACAGTGGAATGACTTCGATTTCAAGTCGCGCATGCAATGCAGGGTTTACCGCATGAAACTTCATGCTGTTTGGTTCATCAAATTCAATCAAACGAATTTCAACATCGCGCTGACGACCACGGACCTTAAAGCGGCAATTCCAACCCAAGGTATCTTCGTTCGGATTGCTTTGCGAAATCTGTGACACGTGAACATTGCGTTTAATTGCAATACGTTCAAATGTTTCGAAATTCGAAAGGCGCGCAAACACCTCAGCCTGTGGCAGTTTTAAATCTTCTTACGCTGAAAACTTCATACTCGTCCCGTCTCCCCAACTCTGAATACCCTAGTCCAAGCGATCTGCAAGCCAGTTTTTTATTAAAAAATGCGCAATTGATCCCGGGCGCGCGGGGAAAAGAGTATCGTTTGTACCCGCAAACACATCCATCATCTCAGATTTTGAAATCCAAAGTGCATCTTCGATTTCGTGCGGGTCGATTATTATCTGCTTCGATGTCGCATGTCCGTGACACCCGATCATTAGAGAATTTGGAAATGCCCATGGTTGGCTGGCAAGATACGTAACAGGGCCGACTTCCACATTCGTCTCTTCCAAAACTTCGCGGCGAACGGCGGCTTCAATCGTTTCGCCTGGCTCTAAAAACCCTGCCAACAACGAATACATTTTTTCGGGAAAATTTGGTGAACGCCCAAGCAGTATGTCATCCCCATGGGTGATCAACATAATCACAACTGGATCCGTACGCGGAAAGTGTGATGCATTACAATCGTTACAATTTCGCTGCCACCCCGACTGCGTCATCGCGCTGCGACCGCCACAGCGTGAACAGAACCTGTGGCTTTGGTGCCATTGAAACAACGCCCTCCCTGTTGCCGCCAATTCACAATCTCGCGCACTTAGTGCATTCATGCATCCCCGTAACTCAAGAAACACATGCGACGCTGGCAAATCAGGATGGCGCTGTTCAGTCGGATCAAAGAACCCAAGCGATTGCGCCTCTTGATCTGATGGCGGTTCCCAATTGGAAATATCGGTCGCAAAAAGCATCGTTTCATCATCACGGCCCAAAAATATTTGCGGCGCGTCTGCAAGGATGGGATGTGTGGATGAAAGCATCGCAAGACTTGGGTTTTCTTTATTCACAACCAAAACCTTGCCACGCCAGATGACAATGGATTGTCCCTTTGAAATGTCCGTTTCTGACAAATTGCCGCGTAGCTGTGCCGCGCGATCCAATCCAGATCCACCAAATGTAACTGTTTCTGCTAGTTTCATTTTTTTCCCATCAGTCGTCGTCCAAGCAGGCTTGCATGCAGAGTTAGCACAATCAACGCATTTTCGTAGTCTTGCAATTATTTGGCCAAGCCTCTAAGTAGCCAATCGAGAGGTTGGCGCGGGCGAGCGCCTCGCCAACCCGGTCAGGTCCGGAAGGAAGCAGCCGTAACGAGCCCCGCTTGGGTCGTTGTCAGCCTCTCACCTTTATCCCCGTAATGCCCAATCTTTTTGCCGACTGGTTTCAACTACGCAGGGTCGAACGGCGCGCAACCTGTTCATCGCGCTTTCGCCCTCTTCACCTGCCTCGACCATCAAACGCAAAACGGCCATTCCTGTGCGACCACATCCACCCCGACAATGCACAATCACGCGACCACCTGCATTCAAAATCCGATGCAATGTTAGTGAAATTGGGACCCATAGGACGTCACGATCCGCTGGTGCTGCCTGAAAATCATCAACTGGAAAATGCAGCCATTGGATATTTGCGTTTCGCAAATCATCGGGAATATCGGCAGAACCCAGTTTCTTCATCTCGGCCTGACCTGTCATGGACAGCACGGCATCGGGTTTCCATTGCAACCACGCCGCCATTTCGGTGGCATAATCCCCCTTGGCCCCAGGCAGTGGCGACATCCCAATTGTTCCCGACCCAAAAGACAATTCAGAAATTTCAAATTCGCTCATGTC
>JAKMGV010000157.1 GCA_022424725.1 Paracoccaceae bacterium | reverse complement strand
TGACAACAGAGAAAAGACTTGAGCCGGCAGTTGAATGTCGTATTTTACCAGTCCCGGCTAAGATAGGAGCAAGGATTATGAAGCTTAGCATTGAGCGTGGCGCTCTGTTAAAAGCAGTTTCTCAGGCACAATCAGTTGTGGAACGCCGCAACACCATACCAATCCTTGCAAATGTTCTGATCGAGGCCGAGGGCGAACATGTACAGTTCCGTGCAACCGATTTGGATATCGAAGTCGTTGATAAAACAGTTGCTCAGGTTGAACGCGCGGGCGCAACCACGGTTTCTGCTGTCACGCTGCATGAAATTGTTCGCAAACTACCAGACGGCGCCTTGGTCACGCTAAGCGACGATGCCGCCAAGGGTCGACTGACCGTGGATGCGGGGCGATCAAACTTCTCTTTGGCGACCCTGCCAAAAGAAGATTTTCCAGTAATGGCATCGTCAGAATATGATTCAAATTTTTCTGCACCTGCGCCTGTGCTGCGCCGACTATTTGATAAGTCTAAATTTGCCATTTCAACCGAAGAAACACGCTATTACCTGAACGGTGTTTACATGCACATTGCGGACGCTGATGGGGGTCAGGTGTTGCGCTGTGTGGCCACAGATGGCCACCGTTTGGCACGTATTGATGCCGATCTACCCGACGGCGCATCCGACATGCCGGGCATCATCGTCCCGCGCAAAACAGTTGGCGAACTGCGCAAACTACTAGAAGATGACGACGTGCAAATCGCTGTTTCCGTGTCCGAAACCAAGGTCCGCTTTGCGACCCCTGAAATTACCTTAACATCAAAGGTAATCGACGGCACCTTCCCAGATTATCAACGTGTCATTCCAGCGGGCAACACACGCCGCCTAGAAGTCGATGCAAGCGAATTTGCCAAAGCGGTAGATCGTGTTTCGACTGTTTCATCAGAGCGGTCGCGGGCGGTGAAATTGTCCCTAGACGAAGATCGTTTGGTCCTGTCTGTGAATTCCCCTGACAGCGGCGCTGCGGAAGAGGAATTGGCCGTCGCCTATGGCGACGAACGTTTGGAAATTGGATTTAACGCCAAATACCTGCTTGAAATTGCCAGCCAAGTTGATCGCGAAAACGCTGTGTTTATGTTCAATTCATCTGGTGATCCCACATTGATGCGCGAAGGCAATGACACGACAGCAGTCTATGTTGTTATGCCGATGCGTGTGTGATCCGCGGGTCGGCATTGGGTAGGTAATGTTACATCTATCTACCCTTCTTCTCTCTCATTTTCGTTCTCACAAACTGGCACGTTTGACGTTTGATCAGCGCCCTGTTGCAATTTATGGCAACAATGGTTCGGGCAAAACGAATATCCTTGAGGCTGTATCCCTATTTTCCCCAGGTCGGGGCATGCGACGCGCCAGCGCACTGGAGATGACACGTCGACCCGAAAGCTTGGGTTGGCAACTCCAATCTGACCTTGTTCGGGATGAACGTGTTCACCAAACAAAAATCACATCCGACGAAGGCGCCGCCAGACGCGTTTGGATTGACGATAAGCCTGTTTCGCAACTCGCGTTGGGGGAAAAATCACGAGTCATTTGGTTGATACCCGCCATGGACCGTCTATGGATAGAAGGTGCAGAAGGACGTCGCCGTTTTCTGGATCGTATCACGCTTAGCTTTTTCCCATCACATGCCGAAGCATCACTGAATTATGAAAAGGCGATGCGTGAGCGCAATAAGTTATTGAAAGAACAAATTCGCGATGCCCATTGGTATCGCGCCATTGAATTGCAAATGGCACAAACTGGTATCGACATTCACACGGCGCGGATGCGTGCGCTGGACCTTATCCAAAACGCCCAAGACACAGCCTCTACTGAATTTCCAGTGGCGCAGCTTACACTTGAACGAAGCGAAGGCGACATGCCCACCTCGGTCGACGACCTGAAAAGCGCACTTGAGGAAAGCCGGTTCCGTGACATGGCCGCTGGCCGCACCTTGGTCGGGCCGCATCGCACGGATATGGTCGGTGTATTTCAGCGCAAAGGTGTTCTTGCAAAAGATTGTTCAACAGGTGAGCAAAAGGCCTTGTTAATTTCCATGATCCTTGCCAATGCACGCGCGCTCAAGAAACAGATTGGCGCGGCCCCCTTGGTCCTGCTGGATGAGGTTTCTGCACATTTAGACAACCAACGACGTGCGGCCCTCTATCAAGAGGTCTGTAATTTAGGTGCTCAGGCATGGATGACGGGCACTGAAATCGACGTTTTTCAGGAGCTTGGTGATCGTGCGCAGGCGATACATGTGACGGATGCGGATGGCCTGTCAAACTGCACACAACATGACACTTGTCTAATCTGATCATCGGGCGTAGTGCATCCGTTAAAGGATCGGTTCATGACGGCAAGCATTTTTGATTTGGCACTTTATGCAGGTGGGATTTTCGTCCTCTTCCTAACACCTGGACCTGTATGGATGGCAATTGTCGCACGTACCCTGTCTGGGGGTATTGGCTCCGCTTGGCCCCTGGCGCTTGGAGTTGTTGTAGGGGATATTTTATGGCCAATCCTCGCAATCCTTGGGGTAAGCTGGGTCGCCACGCAGTATGATGGTTTTTTGGACATTCTGAAGTATGCCGCCACCCTGATCTTTTTCGCCTTGGGGATCAGTCTGATCCGCAATGCCGATCAATCCATAAGCGGCGACAATAGATTGACCCGACCAGGCCAATGGGCGGGTTTCGTTGCTGGTGTTGCGATAATCCTAAGCAATCCCAAAGCGATCCTATTTTACATGGGTGTTCTGCCCGGATTTTTTGATCTGTCAGGCGTCACCACACTGGACATCATTGCGATTTGCACGATTTCAGCGATTGTTCCCTTCCTTGGGAACCTTGGGCTTTCGTTGATGGTGGACCGCGTACGCCATCTTCTGAACTCTCCTTCAGCACTGCGCAGGGTCAACATAATTTCAGGCATTCTCTTGATCGCAGTGGGTATCGTCATCCCCCTGACTTAACACACAAAATATTGTGTTGGGGCGTGACATTCGCCCCCAAAAATTGTATAAATTCACAAAAGAATAAAAGGTGGCATGAATGTCAGAGCCAGAGCAAAACAACAATTCATACGGCGCAGAATCTATCAAGGTTCTCAAAGGGTTAGAGGCAGTTCGTAAACGTCCCGGAATGTATATCGGTGATACGGACGATGGCTCTGGTCTGCATCATATGGTGTATGAAGTTGTCGACAACGGTATTGACGAGGCATTGGCGGGACACGCCGACTATGTTCACGTAAAAATCCATGCCGATAGCAGCGTGTCGGTGCGCGACAATGGCCGCGGGATTCCAGTTGATATGCACCCAGAAGAGGGTGTTTCAGCAGCTGAAGTCATCATGACACAGCTGCACGCTGGCGGTAAATTTGATAGCAACTCTTATAAGGTGTCTGGCGGTCTGCACGGTGTGGGTGTTTCCGTTGTAAACGCCCTCTCCGTGTGGTTGGAGCTAAAAGTATGGCGCAATGACAAAGTCCATATCGCACGCTTTGAACATGGTGAAACCGCCGAACACCTAAAGGTGATAGGTGATGCGGATGGAGAAAAGGGAACCGAGGTTCGCTTTCTTGCCTCTACCGACACATTCTCAAACCTGGAATATTCATTTGAGACGTTGGAAAAGCGTCTACGCGAATTGGCGTTTTTGAATTCAGGTGTGCGCATCATTCTTGAGGATGAGCGCCCTGCAGAACCTCTTCGGACCGAGTTGTTTTATGAAGGCGGCGTAAAAGAATTTGTCAAATATCTGGACCGTTCAAAATCATCTATGATGCCAGAACCTATTTTCGTCACAGGTGAACGTGATGATATCGGGGTGGAGGTCGCGATGTGGTGGAACGACAGTTATCATGAAAACGTCCTGCCCTTTACAAACAACATTCCGCAGCGCGATGGGGGAACGCATATGGCGGGTTTCCGTGCCGCGTTGACCAGAACGATCAACAATTATGCTCAAACCAGCGGTATCGCCAAAAAGGAAAAGGTGAACTTTACAGGTGATGATGCCCGCGAGGGATTAACCTGCGTTTTGTCGGTCAAAGTACCTGATCCCAAATTTTCCAGCCAAACCAAAGATAAATTGGTGTCATCAGAAGTCCGGCCCGCTGTCGAAAGCCTGATGAACGAAAAGTTGACTGAATGGTTTGAAGAAAATCCAAACGAAGCCAAAACAATCGTTGGTAAAATCATCGAGGCGGCCCTTGCCCGCGAGGCGGCGCGCAAGGCGCGTGAACTGACCCGTCGTAAAACGGCGCTGGATGTTAATTTCCTTGCTGGCAAGCTAAAAGATTGTTCAGAAAAAGACCCATCAAAAACCGAAGTATTCTTGGTCGAGGGTGACTCGGCTGGGGGTTCCGCACAAACGGGTCGTGATCGTCGGACACAGGCAATTTTGCCCCTTCGCGGTAAAATCCTAAACGTGGAACGCGCACGATTTGATCGCATGCTGGCCAGTCAGGAAATCGGTAATTTGGTCATGGCATTGGGCACTGGGATTGGGCGCGATGAATTCAATCTTAGCAAACTGCGTTACCACAAGATTGTCATCATGACGGACGCCGACGTTGACGGCGCGCACATCCGTACATTGTTGCTAACATTCTTTTATCGCCAAATGCCTGAACTGGT
>JAKMGV010000046.1 GCA_022424725.1 Paracoccaceae bacterium | reverse complement strand
CCTGCAGATAGCCATATCCCCGAGCGCAGTTTTAAAATCGCAGCCGCCGCATGGAGCGAGCCAAGCGGCACATGGGTCAGCCCCGCGCCCCGCCCCATTCGCATCTTTCCCCCAGAGGGGATCGCAGCGTCAGGAAACGCACCCCCCAAACGATTTCGGTGGCGCCGTCAACCCTTGGCCACGGCGCGCGCAACTGGACCTGAACGCATTGCGCCTGAATGGTGGTTGATGGACGAAAATTGGCGCAGTGGGGTGCGCGATTATTGGCGCATTGAAACACAACAGGGACGCCGTTTGTGGATGTTTTACACCCCGCAAAATCCAGGGTGGTTCATACATGGGGAATTTGCGTGATCTATAGCGAACTGTGCACAACCAGCAATTTCACATTTTTGCGCGGGGCTTCCCACCCCGAAGAATTGGTCACACGTGCGGCCGATTTAGGGTTGTCGGCAATTGCCATTACTGATCACAACAGCCTTGCAGGGGTTGTGCGGGCCTATGCCGCGTTAAAAGAGCTGCGGCGCAATATGGATGAAATCACCATCAGATCGACAAAACGTGTCGATCCCAGCAGCCGAGAGGAACTCCAAGGCCAAGACATCACACTGCATGGGGATCACCTGCCCAAACTGATTATCGGGGCGCGCCTGATCCTAGAAGATAGTTATGTGGATTGGGTGGCCCTGCCCCGTGATCGCAAGGCCTATGAAGGGCTGTCACGCCTTTTGACACTTGGAAAGCGGCGCAGTGAAAAAGGATCTTGTCAGCTTTATTACGCGGATCTTTTAGAGGGGGCACAGGGTATGATCCTGATCGCCCTGCCCCGCACGCTGGAACAAGAGGCCAGCGCACATATTCGTCAGATGGCGCGGCGCTATCCTGGACATGTCTATTTGGGGGCCGCACCCCGATATGACGGGTCGGATCAGGAGTATTTCAACGCCTGTCAAACCCTGGCCCATAGTACAGCCGCCCCCATGGTCGCGGTTGGCGATATCCTGATGCACCATGGATCGCGCCGCCAATTGGCCGATGTTCTGACCTGTATTCGCGAAGGATGCCGCATTGATAACATTGGCACACGGGCCCTGCCCAATAGCGAACGCCGCCTAAAATCCCCCGCCGATATGGCACGCCTGTTTCGCCATCATCCTGCTGCCCTGCGCCGCACGCAGGAGATCGCGGACAAATGCGCGTTTTGCCTATCGGAATTATCCTATGAATATCCCGATGAAATCACCGATGGCGAAGATGCGCAAAGCCGTTTGGAAC
Source organism: Paracoccaceae bacterium (assembly GCA_022424725.1). Taxonomy (GTDB): domain Bacteria; phylum Pseudomonadota; class Alphaproteobacteria; order Rhodobacterales; family Rhodobacteraceae; genus HIMB11. Next base: position 10,329 of record JAKMGV010000046.1, on the reverse strand, counting down.
GCCTAAGTGAGGCGGGGTTAAACTGGCGATATCCAAACGGTGTCACCGACCAAGTCCGCGCGCTTGCGATCAAGGAATTGGCATTGGTGAAACGATTGGGATTTGCGGCCTATTTCCTAACGGTGCATGACATTGTGAAATTCGCAAAATCCCAAGGTATCCTCTGCCAGGGGCGCGGATCGGCGGCCAATTCCATTTTGTGCTATGCTTTGGGTGTGACCGATGTGGGGCCTGAAACGATCACCATGGTGTTTGAACGCTTTATGTCAGAATACCGTGGCGAACCCCCTGACATCGACGTTGATTTTGAACATGAACGCCGAGAAGAGGTGATCCAACATATCTATGAAAAATATGGCCGCGAACGCGCCGGGCTTTGCGCCACTGTGGTTCATTTCAGAACCCGCGCCGCCATTCGTGAGGTGGGCAAAGTCATGGGCCTGTCCCAAGATGTCCTTAGCAACCTAAGCGGACAGATTTGGGGATCCTATAGCCGCGGTGAAATCGGAGACGAGCGATTGCGCGCCGTGGGATTGGACCCAAGTGATCCGCGCCTGATGCAGACCCTGCGCCTGATCGGAGAATTGATCGGATTTCCCCGTCACCTAAGCCAGCATGTCGGCGGATTTATCATCACCAAAGGACGTTTGGATCACCTATGCCCCATTGAAAACGCGGCCATGGAGGATCGCACAATCATCGAATGGGATAAGGATGACATCGACACCCTTGGGATTTTAAAGGTTGATATTTTGTCATTGGGCATGCTGACCTGTATCCGCAAATCCTTTGACTTGATCACCCAGCATGAGGGGGAAACCCTTAGTATTGGAACCATCCCACAAGAGGATAAGGACACTTATGACATGCTGTGTCGCGCCGATGCGATTGGAGTGTTTCAGGTAGAAAGCCGCGCACAGATGAATTTCCTGCCACGCATGAAACCACAAACCTTTTATGATTTGGTGATCGAAGTGGCGATTGTTCGCCCCGGTCCCATTCAGGGGGGCATGGTGCACCCTTATATCAATCGCCGTCAGGGCAAAGAGGCGATTGAATATCCATCAGGCGCCCTACAAGAGGTGCTTGGCAAAACATTTGGCGTGCCCCTATTTCAGGAACAGGCTATGCAAATCGCGGTGGTTGGCGCAGGCTTTAGCCCAGAAGAGGCTGACCACCTGCGCAGGTCGCTGGCCACGTTCCGCAAAATGGGCACCATCGGAACCTTTCGCGATCGCTTTGTGCGCGGCATGTTGGAACGCGGATATGAGGAAGATTTTGCAGATCGCTGTTTTTCACAGATCGAAGGGTTCGGGGAATATGGTTTCCCCGAAAGCCATGCCGCGGCCTTTGCCATGCTGGCCTATGTTTCGGCCTGGTTAAAACGACATCACCCTGCGGTTTTTGCCTGTGCGCTTTTGAATTCACAGCCGATGGGGTTTTATGCGCCCGCGCAAATCGTGCGGGATGCACGTGAACACGGCATCGAAATTCGCCCTATTTGCGTCAATAATTCAAACTGGGACCACCATCTGGAACGGCGCAGCGATGGGCGTTTGGCCCTGCGATTGGGGTTTCGACAAATCAAAGGGATGAAGCAAGAGGACGCGGAGTGGATCAGCGCCAGTCGCGGCAATGGGTATTATGATATCCCCAGTCTGTGGTTGCGTGCGGGCCTTGCGCCTGCGGCATTGGAACGTTTGGCCGAGGCGGATGCCTTTGGCGGTATGGGGCTTAATCGGCGCGATGCCTTGTGGCACGTGAAATCAATCCGTGCGGACAAACCGCTGCCCCTGCTAAGTGATCCAATGGATGGAGAGGCGATCTATGAACCGGGTGTTGATCTGCCCACTATGAATTTGGGCGAAGAAGTGGTTGAGGATTACGTATCCATCCGCATGTCCCTGCGCGCCCATCCTGTTGAATTACTGCGTCCCCTGCTTACAGGGTTAACGCCACACGCCGAATTGGCCCATATTCCATTGGGTCCTGTGGATGTCTGTGGTTTGGTGATCACACGCCAACGCCCAGGCACCGCATCAGGGGTGATTTTCCTAACGCTTGAGGATGAAACAGGGGTCAGCAATGTGGTTGTCTGGCCCAAGGTTTATGAACAATTTCGCACGGCAGTGATTGGCGGGCGTTTGTTGCGTGTGCGTGGATATCTTCAACGCGAAGGCATCGTTGTGCACGTCATCGCCCAAGAAGTTCAGGACCTATCGCCCAAATTGGCCGAACTGGGTCATCCGCGCGATGATGCCATCGGCATTACCGACCCCAAAACGGACGAGGCCCCGCGCCCTGCCACACCAAAACCACGCAATGCATGGCATCCAAGGGATCAGGCGAAAAAGCTATTTCCAAGTCGGGATTTTCATTAACTACAATACGAAAACCTTCATATAAAATAACATTTTACGTCATCCAAACCCCAGCACGCTGCGTATATCGAACAGATTCTAACATTGAGGAGTTTCAAGCATGGAAGCAGCATTGGTCGCACTATCAATTCTTGGGTTTATTGTCGTCGCATGTATCTGGATTGTCATGACTGAGATGAAATAAAACTCAACAACCCTCATCCAATTCCGGTACCGGCCCAACTGGGCGCGTCACCCCATCAAAACGCGAGGCAGGTGCGGGATAGGTGACAGGACCATTTGACGTTTCAACCGATATGCGGCGCAATTCAGGATGGGCAGATAATCCCTCCATGTCATTTAACAGGGCAAAGGCCACATCGGCCTTTGTCAAATCTGCCAAGGCCTGATTTGCGCTGCGTTTCATAAATGCGGCGGCCACAATTTTGTCAGTCACATCGCGATGTTCAACACGGTTCACGTTACTCGCAAACCGTGGATCATGGGACAGACTGACATCGCCCAAGAACTGTTCACATAATTTGGCCCACTCCCGATCACTTTGGATCGAAATCAAAACCTGTTTGCTATCCTTGGTGTCAAACACCCCATAGGGCGCGATTGAAGGATGGGCCAACCCAACCCGTTTTGGCGTGCGCCCCCCTTCGTGGTTAAGAAGGGGAACAGTCAACCAATCGGCCATCACATCAAACATCGACACCGTAATCGCCATTCCCTGCCCCGTAATGCCACGTGCGATCAATGCCTCAAGAATGGCAGAATGCGCGGATGCGCCCGTTGCGATATCCACAACCGATACCCCCACACGCGATGGTTCATCAGGTCCGCCTGTGATCGAACACAGCCCGCTTTCCGCTTGGATCAACAGGTCATAGGCCTTGCGCGCGGCCATGTCGCCATCGGGATCAAACCCGGTGATCGAACAAGTGATTAAACGCTGGTTTTCACGGCGCAAATCCTCAAACGAAAACCCCAAACGTTCCAACGCCCCATGGCGTAGATTTTGGACAACCACATCCGCACCAGCAATCAAATCGCGCAACCGCGCGCGGCCCACGTCAGATGTTAAATCCAGCGCAACAGATGTTTTGCCACGATTCAACCAGACAAAGTAACTGGATTGTCCCGCAGCCACATCGTCATAGCCACGTGCAAAATCGCCCTCGGGTCGTTCAATTTTTATCACCTCAGCACCCGCATCCGCCAAACGACAGGTGGCAAAGGGGGCTGCAACCGCCTGTTCAATGGCGACAACCTTTAGACCCGTCAAAGGTTTCAGCGAAGACATTAAAAGGACCTCGGCATACCCAAAACATGTTCCGCCACATAGGACAGGATCAAATTCGTCGAAATGGGCGCGACCTGATACAGGCGTGTTTCGCGGAATTTACGTTCCACATCATATTCGGCGGCAAATCCAAATCCACCGTGGAATTGAATACAGGCGTTTGCCGCCTCCCAACTGGCTTTAGCGGCCAGATATTTGGCCATGTTCGCCTCGGCACCACAGGGTGCGCCCGCGTCAAACAAATCACAGGCCTTGTAGCGCATCAGATTTGCAGCCTCGATTTCAATGAAAGCTTCGGCAATAGGGAACTGCACCCCCTGATTTTGACCAATGGGACGGCCGAACACTTCGCGTTCGCTGACGTATTTAGTAACCGTATCGGTAAACCAATACCCATCCCCAATGCATTCCGCCGCAATCAAAACACGTTCTGCATTGAGACCTGTCAGAATATATTTAAACCCCTGTCCCTCTTCTCCGATCAGGTTTTCAGCAGGGATTTCCAGATTGTCGAAAAACAACTCGTTCGTTTCATGATTGACCATGTTTTCGATGGGGCGCAGTTCCATCCCCGTTTTCAGCGCCTCTTTGATATCAACCATGAAAATCGACATGCCCTCGGATTTCTTTTTAACCTGATCCAGCGGCGTGGTGCGCGCCAAAAGGATCATGTAATCGGAATGGCGCACGCGACTGATCCAAACTTTTTGACCGTTAATCACATAACGATCACCTTTGCGAACGGCCGTTGTTTTGATCTTGGTTGTATCCGTTCCCGTTGTGGGTTCTGTCACCCCCATGGATTGAAGTCGAATTTCACCTGCTGCAATTTTTGGCAATAGGTCGTTTTTTTGCGCCTCACTCCCGTGATGCAGCAGCGTGTTCATGTTGTACATCTGACCGTGACAGGCGCCCGAATTGCCGCCGGCGCGATTGATCTCTTCCATGATCACCGAGGCCTCGGCCAGCCCAAGGCCCGACCCCCCATATTCTTCGGGAATAAGGGCGGCCATCCACCCCTCGCGCGTCAGCGCCTCGACAAATGCATCAGGGTATCCGCGATCCCGATCAATGTTGCGATGATACTCTGCGGGAAATTCTGCGCATAACGCGCGAATGCCGTCCCGAATATCGTCAAAGCGATCCATCTTGCCCCCTGCAATATAAGCTACATCCGAAACTTAGCGCAGGATTTTCAACGTGCAATCAGAAATGCTACATACCGCGCCAGGGTTCGGGATCTAGTGCCAAAACGCGGCGAATGCGGTCGGGATCAGGATGGGCATTCACACAATCTGACATACGTTTATGCACAACTGCCTGCGTGGCATCAATTGAGGCCTGCGTAAAGCGATGTGCCATTTTGGCGGGATCAGCATGGTTCGCGGTTTCGGCGCGTATGCTCTGCCATTGCGCCAAGGCATCCGCCTCAATTCCCTCATCGATCAGCATCTGTTCAAATGCATCTGAACTGGGACCTTGGGCCATGCGCGTGGCCAACATCCGTTTGTGAATGCCATTTGCGCCCTCATAGATCGCCGTGATACGTGCGTCGCGATATGTTTGTTCGATCCGATATTCGCGCAAAAACCCGTAACCGCCCAAAACCTGAATGCCCAATTCGGCAGATCGCATGCCTGCCTCGGTGCAGAAAACCTTGATCAACGGGGTTAGGAATTCAACCAATGCGCCCTGATCCCCCCGTTCCATCGCGACAAAGGCAATGTGCGTCATTGCCCGCCCAAAAAGGGCGTAGCGGTCCATTGCATCCAAAATGCGGCGTACATCCGCGTGCTGATCCAACCGCGCGGGCGATCCATCCGACAGGCGGCCCTGAACGCGATCCGCCGCATAGGTCGCGGCGATTTGATACGCACGTGCGGCATGAGCGACACCCTGCAGGGCCACGTCCCCACGTGCGTGGTTCATCATGGTGAACATGGCGGCCAATCCACGCCCTTCTTCTCCGATCAACTCGGCTTGAGCGCCATCAAATAACATCTGACAGGTGGGCGAGGCATGAAGCCCCATTTTCTCTTCAATCCGTGTGACCTTGACCGCATTTCTGGTGCCATCTGTTTTGGTTGACGGGCACAAAAATAGGGACAACCCCTTCACCCCATTGTCCGAGGTACGTGCCAAAACCAGATGCAGGATTTCATCACTAATATCCTGATCCCCGCCCGAGATGAAAATCTTTTCCCCTGAAATTTGCCACTGCGCCCCATCTGGAACGGCCCGACAAGTGATCCGCGATAAATCTGATCCTGCGGAAGGTTCGGTTAAACACATCGTCGCAAGTGTTTCGCCAGAGGCAAGAGATGGCAAAAAGCGATCTTTTTGGGCGTCGGTTCCAAAGTTCATTAGGGTGCGAATGGCGCCTGGAACCAACCCTGTCACCATTTGCATGCTGTGATTAGCGCCTGAAAAAATTTCTGATGTCATGGCCAGAATTAATGCATCCTGCGCCTGCCCGCCGAATTCCTCGGGCGCGGTAAGGCCCGGCCACCCTTGGTCGCAATAGGCGGCATACATCTCTTTGCAGCCACTTGGCAAACGGACGCGCCCGTTTTCTAAACAGCACCCCTCTTGATCGCCAATCTCATCAATGGGAGCGATTTCGCCTTCGGCAAAGGCCGCAAAATGTTTGCCAATTTCGGCAGCAAAATTGTGATCCCATGCCGCAACCAATGGCGCATGCGCCACGTGATGCAGTGAAAATAGGATATCATCCAGCGGTGCAACAAAGGGTGTCATGGTGATTTACGCAAGCCCCAACAAACGCGCGGCATTGCCCTTGATGATATCGGGGCGCAATTCATCCTTGATCGCGATCTTTTCAAAATCGGACAGCCAACGTTCGGGCGTGATCATGGGCCAGTCAGAGCCAAACAACACCTTTTTGCGCAAGATCGAATTGCAATATTTCACCAAGATTTCTGGGAAATATTTTGGCGACCAACCTGACAAATCAATATAAACATTTGGTTTGTGCTGCGCCACGGCCAGCGCTTCTTCCTGCCAAGGGAATGAGGGATGGGCAAGGATGATCTTCATCTCAGGAAAATCAACCGCGACATCATCCATATACATCGGATTTGAATACTTTAGCCGCATTCCATTTCCGCCAGGCATCCCCGATCCAACACCTGTTTGACCCGTGTGGAACAGGGCGATGCCCCCCTCTTCTGCAATCGCCTCATAAAGGCCATAGGCCATGCGATCATTGGGATAAAACCCCTGCATCGTCGGGTGAAATTTGAACCCTTTGATCCCAAAATCACGGATTAGGCGGCGTGCCTCGCGTTGACCCATTTTACCCTTATGCGGGTCGATTGAGGCAAAGGGGATCAGAACGTCATCATTTTCTGCGGCGATTTCGGCGACCTCTTCGTTTGCATAACGGCGGTATCCCGTTTCACGTTCTGCATCGACTGGAAAAATCACCGCAGCAATATTTTGTTCGCGGTAATGCTGCGCGGTTTCTGGAACCGTGGGGGGATGTTTCCAAGGGGCACGAAAATACTGCGCCATGGTGGCTTGTAAATCATCATACCCATCATCTGCGTGACATCCACAGGGTTCTTCGGCGTGCGTATGGATATCAATCGCGCGAATGTTTTCCAGATCAATCATATCCTAATCCTTTGGAACGATCACAGCATCATGTGATCCGATGTAGAGATGGTCAAGGATTGCAGAACGGCGCTGCAAAACCTTACGGAAATTCAAATTACCCTTGGCGGTGATTTCAGCATCGACCAAGGATGCAGGTTCGGCAAAAAAGGCCGTGCGTGCGATCCGTGTTGAGGAGGATGCATTTGCTGCATTCCATGCCGCCAACCGATCTCGAAGCGCGGTTAAAAGCAATGGATCAGATAGCACGCCATCCTGATCATCCAAGGCATATCCAGCCGCTTCAATCGCGTCTTTATTCGGGAAGATCAGAACACCGATGTCAGATTTATCCTGACCCGTAATCACCAGATCCGCCGCAAGGGGCGCAAAGTGACCCAAAAGTGACATGCGCAGGGCGGTGGCACGCACCCATGTCCCCGTTAGCAGTTTAAAGTCCTCAGATATGCGGCCATCAAACCGCATGCCTGTGTTCATGTTGTCGGGGTCCACAAACACCATGGCATCCCCAGTGACAAAGTATCCTTCACCGTCAAAGGCCTCTGCGGTTTTTTGCGGATCATTGTAATACCCTGGCATGATGTTTGGACCCTTGGCGCGCACTTCATAGCGGCCGTCTTCCTCTGGAACCAATTTCAATGTCACCCCTGACATCGGTACGCCAATCACACCCGACCGATCGGTCGGTTCTTGTTGGATCATCGTGGCAGGCGCGGTTTCCGTAAGTCCCCAAGAGGACGTCATCAAGGGCACTTCCCCCTTCACATCAAAGGCCATTTGTTCCAAACCTTGCCAAATATCCTGCGGAAGCGAGGCGCCTGCATAAAAGATCATGTCCAAGTCTTGGAAAAATCTTTGGCGCAAATCCTGATCAGATTTCAGGGCTTGTAGCAGCATTCCAAAGCCAACGGGGACGTTAAAGACCAAGCTGCCTGTCACCATTTTCAAATTTTCGACCGTGCGGTCAAACAATCCCTTAAGCGGTTTGCCATCATCAATGTAAAAGCTACCACCATTGGCCAACATCATGTTGAAATTATGCGATCCGCCAAAGACGTGGTTCCATGGCAGCCAGTCCACAACGCTGGGTGGACGTTCGGTTAAAAACGGCAATGAATCGGCAATTTGAGTTTGGTTCACGCACATCATGCGCTGTGTGGTCATGACCCCTTTGGGGGCCGAGGTTGATCCGCTGGTCATCAAAATTTTTACGACGCTATCGGGGGTCACTTGCCCCCGTGCCGCATCAATATCAACGCCGCTATCCCCTTGCAGTAGGGTGCCCATGCCTGTGACACCCGATTGTGACCCCACGTCGCTGGCAACGATTTCCACGCCAGAAAGCGCATCAATCGTGATTGCGTGGGCAAATTTATCCGCATCTACAACATAGACCATGTGCGGTTTCACCAATGAAATTGCGTGCTCCAAACGCTCACGCGCGGCAGGGATCAGGGCGTATTGTTCCGCGATTGGCGCAGTGGGCACCCCAACATAATGCGCGGCAAGGGTCAGCAACCCGTGGTCCACACCATTTCCCGACATGATCAGGATTGGGGTATCTGGCCCCATTCCACGGGCAAGCAAAGACGCCGCAATGGCACGCACCTTTTGCAGGGTGGATTGATAGGTTTCTTCGCGCCAACCAGTACCGCTGCGTTCGGCCAAAAATATGCGTTCGGGCGCATCATCCGACCACCGATGCAGCCAATCCGCGGAGGTATCAACCACATCGCCCATTTCGGCATTGGAGCGCAACAACAAGGTTCCATCACTGCGCTGTTCGCTTGAAACATCATGGGGTTTAAAGTTTGAGGTACGCTTCATCACGCCTATCCCTTTTTTGCGGATTCGATAAGTTTCAATGTTGCAATCATTTGTTCCAATTGCCCGGGCGCGATCCCCGATAACAACTGTGCCTCATGCTGTGTGACAGCATCAAGTGTTTCACGATAAAGTGCGCGACCTGCCTCAGTTGGATGAAGCGCATAGCTGCGGCGGTCCGTTGGTACGCGCTCTCGCGTAATCAATTCACGCTCTTCCAATTCATCAATAATGACAACCAAATTGGGGCGTTCGATATCCATAATTTGGGACAAACGCGATTGGTTCAAACCCGGGTTATCAACAATCAAAACAAGGGCCGAATAGGTCAACATACGCAAATCAAAGGGACGCAAAGTCTCGATCAGATCGGATTGGATCACGTTAAAAGATCGCTTCAGGTGATAGCCGACAAAGGTGCGCAATGTCTCATCATTGATCTTGGTCATAGAACCTCCCAGTGCATGGCCTATCGAAATTTTGGCGCACGTTTTTCCAAAAATGCGCGCAAGCCCTCTTGGGCATCTGGTGTAGTTTGCGACATAGACGCAGCGAGAGCTTCGGCAAATAACCCATCATCCCGTCCCATGTCATTAATCCGCGGGATCGCCTGCAACATCAGCATATTGGCAAATGGTGCATTACGCGAAATTTTACCTGCCAGTGTTTGGGCAAGCGTAATAGCCTCGCCCTCACCCACCGAATAGTGCGCAAGGCCAAGGGCCAGCCCCTCATCCGCAGAATATTTGCGTCCCGTTAACATCATTTCGGTCATCCGATCGGGTCCAATGATCCGCCCAACACGGGCTGTTGCACCACCGCCAACGAAGATACCACGGCGCCCTTCGGGCAGTTGAAAGATGGTTGACGGTTCTGCGATGCGCACATGCGTTGCCGCAGCCAATTCCATTCCGCCCCCGATTACGGCACCAAACATGGCGGAAACGACGGCCAAGCCCCCGAATTGAATTTTCTCCATCACCGAATGCCAGTGACGGGAATGATAAAAATTTTCTTCAGGTTCGCGATGCACATGTTCGGACAAATCCAATCCCGAACAATAGTGCCCCGCAGTCCCAGTTAGAATTGCCACCTTCACGCCGCTGGGTGGGGCCGCAAAAAATGCCTCTAGTGCGTGCAGCAGTTCTTCGCACATTGCATTGCGCTTTTCTGGTCTATTCATGACCAGTGTGGCGATTG
>JAKMGV010000156.1 GCA_022424725.1 Paracoccaceae bacterium | reverse complement strand
GGTGAGCTGATTGGAGAGGCGCATTCAATTGCAGGCGAAATTGGGCATGTCGCAGCCCCATTTTCAGTATGCAGAGACCTGCCAGTCATTGAATGTGGATGTGGTCGTACCGCCTGTTATGAGGCCTACGCCTCGGGTCCAGGACTGTCACGATTGGCGCTGCACTACTCGGGTGAAACGCTATCGCCTATGGACATTGCCGATCAAAAATCGAAAAAACCATCAGTACAGATGGCGTGGGAAAAATGGTGCGAAATCGTTGCTGAAATGATCATCACCTCGTCATTTCACATTGCCCCCGACGTTGTCGTTTTGGGGGGTGGTTTATCAAAAATTGCTGGCGTTATTGATGATCTGGCGATCGCCGTGGATAAACGCGCATTGACGAATGTGAAGCGTCCCAAAATTGTTTTGGCCGAAGCCGGAGATGCAAGCGGTGCGCGTGGCGCGGCCTATGCCGCCTATTTGAAAGGTCAGGTTGGATGACAACAGGCACATACATAATCCCAACCGCAATCTATGTAGAAAAGGTGTTGGATACGTCACATGCTGTCCATGTCATGGATGATCGTGCGCATTTGGTCCCGCGCGGCACTGTGCCCAGTAATGCACGGGTGATTAAGATCGACGGCATCGTTGCACCTGGGTTTCTTGATCTGCAGGTGAATGGTGGCGGCGGGGTCCTGTTCAATGATGACCCATCGCCACAGGCAATCGACCATATCCGTGATACACACGCCCAATATGGAACGATTGGAATTCTGCCGACCGTCATCACGGACGCGCCAGATGTCATAGATAGGGCCGCGGACGCTGTCATTGCACATGGGCAAACGGATTATGTCTTGGGCATTCATATTGAGGGACCACATATTTCGCAGGGACGTAGGGGCACGCATTCTTCGGAATTAATACGGCCCTTTGACGAACGCACCTTTGCAACATTGTGTCGTTTGCGCGATGCGAATATCACCACGAAATTAACGCTTGCCCCCGAGGTGGTGGATCCCGAAACTGTTCATCGCATCGCAAAATTAGGTGTCATTGTTTCAATCGGACATACGGTTGCCAGCAATGCGCAAACATGGGCGGCAATTGATGCGGGCGCCAGTTGCGCGACACATTTGATGAACGCGATGCCGCCGTTGATCAATCGTGATCCAGGCCCTGTTGTTGCGATTATGAATGCAGGTCTTGCCTGTGGTATCATCTGCGATGGGATCCACGTTCAGGATGAAATGATCAAACTTGCGCTTCGTGCACATGCGCATCCAGAGCGCATTTTCTTGGTTTCAGATTCGATGCCAACTATTGGTGGGCCAGACCAGTTTGATCTTTATGATATGACCGTGCGTTTGACAGAGGGCCAGTTGATCAATTCAGAAGGATCCTTGGCAGGTGCGCATATTACACAGGCAGAGGGGGTTGCCCGACTGGTCAACGCCATTGGTCTGAATCTTGTGGATGCCCTGCATATGGCGATTGATGCGCCTGCCAACATGATTGGGCGATCAGATTTGGCAAGCGTCGATGGACGTGCGATAAGCGATTTGGTGATGTTGTCGAATTGTGCGCAGCAAACAACGATGTGGCACGCCATCCTTGAAAAAGAATGGGCCGGCGAACCGGCCCAGTGATTCAATTATGCAACGTCGAATTGCAGTGGTTTTACTTGTTTAAACAAACCGGTCGCATCTAGGTCCTTTAGGACATTGGCTTGGATGGGTTCGTCCACATAAAGCAGTGCAATCGCTTCGCCACCTGCATCTGCGCGGCCAAGGGTAAAGTTGGCGATGTTCACACCGTTTTGACCCAACGTTTGACCTAATGTACCGATAATGCCCGGGACGTCTTCGTTTGTTGTATAAAGCATGTTTGCACCGACTTCGGCGTCGATGTTGATGCCTTTAATCTGAATGAAACGTGGTTTTCCATCACTGAACACCGTGCCGCCGATCGAACGTTCGCGTTCTGCTGTGACGACTGTGACCTTGATATAACCTGCAAAAACACCTGATTTATCTTGGTTCGTGGTGCTGATCTTAATACCACGTTCCTTGGCGATTACAGGTGCGGAAACCATATTAACGTCTGGATTGGCCTTTTTCATGATACCCGCAACAACAGAACAGTTTAGGGCATCCAAATTCATTTCGGCGACGGAACCGTCATAAAGAATGTTGATCGCTGTAATAGGTTCATCTGTCATTTGACCCACGAAGTTGCCCAAGTGATCCGCCAATTTGACCCACGGACCCATGATTTTGGCCTCTTCCGCGGTCATGGATGGCATGTTCAGCGCGTTTTCAACGGCCCCTGACAACAGATAGTTTGACATCTGATCTGCGACTTGCAGTGCCACGTTTTCTTGCGCCTCTGTCGTTGCAGCACCCAAATGCGGTGTGCAGACAACATTTGGCAGATTGAACAGTGGGTTTTCCGTTGCAGGTTCAACCGAAAACACGTCAAACGCAGCGCCCGCAACATGTCCTGATTGCAACAACTCAGCCAGTGCAACTTCGTCAACCAAACCGCCGCGCGCACAGTTGATGATGCGAACGCCCTTTTTGGTTTTCGCCAAATTTTCACGGCTGAGGATGTTTTTAGTGGTTTCTGTGAATGGAACGTGCAGCGTGATAAAATCAGCAGCTGCGAGTAATTCGTCCAGCTCTACTTTTTGAACGCCCATTTGCTTGGCTTTTTCTTCCCCAAGGAAAGGGTCAAATGCCATGACCTTCATTTTTAGGCCGCGTGCACGGTCGCAAACGATCCCGCCAATGTTCCCTGCGCCAATCACGCCAAGCGTTTTGCCCGTTAGTTCAACACCCATGAATTTGGATTTTTCCCACTTTCCCGCATGCGTGGATTCAGAGGCCTCGGGAATTTGGCGCGCAACGGCAAACATCATTGCAATGGCATGTTCGGCCGTGGTGATCATATTGCCAAAGGGTGTGTTCATGACGATGACACCCTGTTTTGACGCGGCTTCTTTATCGACGTTGTCCGTTCCAATGCCCGCACGGCCAACCACCTTTAGATTCGTGGCATGTTTCAAAATTGTGGGCGTCACTTTGGTTGCGGACCGGATGGCAAGGCCATCATATTGTCCAATGACCTCTGCCAGTTTTTCTTTGTCTTTGCCCAGATCAGGCATGAAATCTACGTCGATCCCGCGATCTCGAAAGATTTGGACAGCTGTTTCGCTTAGTTTGTCAGATACAAGTACTTTAGGTGCCATGATTATTCTCATTCTATGGAATTTGTGTGCGCAACCCCTCTTTGGGGATGCTGATTAATCTATTTTGTCAGTAGGTTACTGCGCGGCGATTTCTTGTTCGAAGGCCCATTCCAACCATGGAAGCATCGCAGCGATGTCCGATGTTTCGACTGTGCCACCACACCACACACGCAATCCCGCAGGGGCATCGCGATAGGCGCCGATGTCATAGGCTACGTTTTCGGCCTCCAACCGCTTGGCAACCGCTTTGGCGAATTTTGCGCCGTCTTGAATGCGATCATCTGTAAATTTCAGACACACAGAGGTGTTTGAACGTGTAGCGGGATCAATCGCCAGATTATCAATCCAATCGCGTGTTTCGCAGAATTCCCAAATCGCCTGAGCATTTGCCGTTGCACGCGCGATTAAGCCGTTTAGCCCGCCAACATCCGCGGCCCAATCCAATGCTGCGATGTAATCCTCAACCGCCAACATTGATGGCGTATTAATTGTTTCGCCGACGAAAATACCTTCGATCAGCTTGCCGCCTTTCGTTAGGCGGAAGATTTTCGGCAGCGGCCAGGCAGCTGTATATGTTTCTAATCGTTCGACCGCACGGGGTGACAGGATCAGCATACCATGCGCTGCTTCACCACCCAGCACCTTTTGCCAGCTGAATGTAGTGACATCCAATTTGTCCCATGGCAGGTCCATTGCGAAGGCTGCAGATGTGGCATCACAAATGGTTAAACCCTGACGATCCGATGGGATTGCATCCCCATTTGGCATGCGCACGCCAGATGTGGTGCCGTTCCATGTGAATACAACGTCCGTGTTGTAGTCTACCGCGGCCATATCGACGATTTCGCCGTACTCAGCTGTGCGCACATCTGCGTCAAGTTTCAGTTGTTTGACAACATCTGTCACCCAGCCTGCGCCAAAGCTTTCCCAGGCGACCATAGTCACAGGGCGCGCGCCCAACATGGACCACATCGCCATTTCAACCGCGCCAGTATCCGACGCAGGAACAATCCCGATACGATAATCGGCGGGGATGTTCAAAATCTCTCGTGTTTTGTCGATTGCTTCCTTGAGCTTGGCTTTGCCCACAGCCGCACGATGCGAGCGGCCCAATGGGGCATCTGCCAATTTATCCAAAGAAAACGTGGGGATTTTGGTACATGGACCAGAAGAAAAACGCGCGTTCAACGGCCGCGCAGCCGGTATATTCATAGCCATCAATGCTACCCTTTCAGATATGCGCCCCTCGTTGGGGAGGGGTGTCCCACGAACCGAAATAGAGAGAGAAAGTTGGTTTCACAAGCACAAAAAGCTCTATATAGCGACATTCAAGAATAATTTTGCGACGCATATGTCCCTTATAGGAAACAGAAATCATGTATCAGGTCACGCTTATCGGTGCGCCAAACCAAGAAAGATTGAATATGACAGTGCTGGAT
>JAKMGV010000155.1 GCA_022424725.1 Paracoccaceae bacterium | reverse complement strand
AAATCACCTGAGAAGCCAGAAAGTGTTGCGTAGGCTGATGCATCTGGCAATGTGTATTGCTCAGAGAAATCAATCACTTCCATACGCTCAGCAGTTACTGACATACCTGCGATGATTGTATCATAGTTACCGGATAGCAGGTTTGGAATGATGCTGTCCCATTCGTTTGTGACCCACTCGCACTTTAGCTCAGCACGTGCACACAATTCGTCGCCCAATTCACGTTCAAAGCCTGCAACTTCACCATTGTCGTCAATGAAGTTGTAGGGAGGGTAGGCGCCCTCGGTTCCCATGCGAACCACCGAGTGGCCCGCTGCCATTGCAAATGTTGCGCTTAGGACCAGCGCAGTCGTACCCAAAACGATTGATTTCATTTTCTGTCTCCCAGTTTGTTTGAGTTTAATCAATTGACCCCAAGAACTCTTTCAGGCGTTCTGATTTAGGCGCGCCAAACAGTTCTTTTGGATTTCCTTCTTCTTCGATGCGGCCTTGATGCAAAAAGATAACGTGATCGGATACATCGCGGGCCATATTCATGTCGTGTGTGACGATCACCATCGTGCGACCTTCTTCCGCCAACCCTTTGATAACACGGATCACCTCTTGTTCCAATTCTGGATCAAGTGCTGATGTGGGTTCATCAAACAACAGTGCCTCTGGCTCCATACATAATGCGCGCGCGATGGCGGCGCGCTGTTGCTGTCCACCTGACAGCTGGGCAGGATAGACATCGCACTTATCTCCGATACCCACCTGCGCAAGGTATTTCCGTGCTGCGGCCTCAACTTCATCCTTGTCGCGTTTCAGCACGCTCACAGGTGCTTCCATCACATTTTCCAAAATTGTCATGTGTGACCACAGATTAAATTGTTGGAACACCATGGACAGGTTTGTGCGGATGCGTGTGATTTGCTTTTGATCTGCGGGACATCGCCCCGTGCCGAATGTCCACCTTACGGGTTCACCTTTGAACGAAATTTCGCCCTCTTGGCTGTCTTCCAATAGGTTACAGCACCGTAACAATGTTGACTTACCAGAGCCGGATGAGCCGATCAGTGAGATCACATCTCCACGCTGGGCCGTGACATCGACGCCTTTCAAAACCTCTAAATCACCATAGGCTTTGTGCAAATTAGTAATTTGAATGACAGGGGTAGGCAGGTTCACGTGATTCTCTGTTGCATATTTGATCAAATCTTAGGACAGGATATTCCGCACAACAACACCCATAAACCAACCACGTTTGCGGAATAACTTTGTGGACATTAGGGGTGTTCAAATAAATTGCAAGGCGAACTTGGGGTAAGGACGTCAAGATAGTCCTGTTTTGCGATGTTGACGATACCGCGTATCCCAAGGGTTTCGAAGTCTGAGAGTGGCAATGCGTTCAGCGCATTTTGCACGGCATGAAAGATAGCCTGCGCATCAAAACGCGTTGCACAAATATACGGCAACGCTGGGGTTGGGGCTGTCCAATGGACAACGCGAAAAGTGACGGCAAGGTCGGATTGATACCTGCACATCAGCGCCCAAGTATGCGCATCGATGGCTGCAAAGTCGGCCAATTTTTTCGAAATAGCCTGCGCCGAATTGATATGGGCATGTGTCTGCAACCCGCTGCTTGGACGCATGTCTGCGTATTCCATTTCGGCGATGATCGCGGCCCAACCTGATTGCGACAATGCTTCATTATACGCGATGCGTTTTTCGGCCAGGTCGCCAAATTCGCGTATCTCGCTATCCGCATGTACGATCACGGCACTGCGGTAATAGCCTGGGGGGCACTCCTTTAATCTATAATCGGGTGTGCCCACCAATTGAACGCGATCATGAAGGAATGTGCGATAGGGCATGCCGCATGTCTGCCCAAACAGTAAATCGTCAGATTGCCAAAACGATGCCATGTCTGTGGGGCTGCTCAGACTTTCTGGGCCAAACTCCAAATTGGCACGAATGGCGGCCCAAAGCCGATCATGCGCGTCCCGTAATTCGGGGCGATCATACATCGGCAGGCCCGCTATCATCTCAGCCAACCTTTTGACGCGCTTTGGCGCTGTCTACGTCTGTGATGCCCAGCAGGCTTGCCACCAATCGGATCAATGCGTCTTCTTCTGCATCCCGCTCTCCATCGGCAAGTGCGATTTTCCATAATGCTTCAATTACGGCAAGGCGTTCTTCATAGGCTACGCATTCTTTGATAGCGCGAGTAAAGCGAACGGTATCAGGTGCCTCGGCTTCTAACGCCTCGCCCTCTCGGCGCAATGCGTCTGCATCAGATTCTGTAAGGGCATAGCGTGTCGCCAGTACGCGATCAATGTTGGCAATCTCGACACTTGCGTAATCGCCATCGGATCGCGCCACGCGCACCAATAGAGCCGCGATCGCCAAACGCGCGTCCGTATCACTAAGTGGTTCAGGTGCCGCCGAAAGTAAACGGTTTAAAAAATCCCCAATCATTCGCCATCATACCCTTCGACAATGACCATATCGCCTGCGGAAACTTTGGCGCGAATTTCGAATGCTGCGCGATACTCGGGACTTTCGTAACAGGCGCGGGCTGTTTCAATATCGTCAAACTCTAGGACGACTGTGCGTGGACGTACGGTGCCTTCTTCTACGGTTTGTTCGCCGCCGCGCACTAAAAACCGCGCCCCAAATTTTTCAAACGCAACTGCGTTTGCTTTTCTATATTCTTCGTACACCACGGGGTCCTCGACAGTGACGTGGCCAATCCAATATCCTTTTGGCATTGCGCTTCCTTTCAAGTCAGTTTGCCGAAGATATCAGCAATTCGTTTTAACTCATCTGACAAACCAAATGGGGGGTTCACAATGAAAAGTCCAGAACCCACCATTTTGTGGCCTTCACGCGCAGGAGGAAAAGTCACCTCGGCGCACAGCCCGTCAGGATGATTTTTGATCAAGGCGGCCAACATAGGTTTATGCGCCCCAGAGGTTAGAACAGGGTACCACAGCATGATAACCCCCACATTCCACTTTTTGTGTAGTTTCGCGATCAGCGGGGGGATCGTCGCATAGTCAGTTTTGATTTCGTAGCTGGGATCAATCAACAGCAGTCCACGCCGTGGGGTCGGGGGGCACAAACTTTGCGCCAGTTGATAGCCGTCTTGTTGGTACACTTTGGCCTTCTTGCCTATCGCGCTCCTGAGGGCGCTGGCTTCTTGCGGGTGAAGTTCTGCCAAGTGCATCTTATCCGTTTCGCGCAGTAGTTCGCGTGCGATCCAGGGTGAACCAGGGTAATGGCGTGGTCCAAATGCGTCACGAACCCTGTTCAACACACGTAAATAGGGATGACCCGATCCTAATTCCGCTTGGATCAGTTCGTTTTCGATACCCTTCGCAGCCTCACCCGTTTTTTGCGCCGCATCAGAGCCAAGATCATAAAGCGCGCGCCCCGAATGCGTTTCGATGTAACTGATCGGTTTATCCTTGACCGTTAAGTAGGCCAATATCCACGCAAGGGCCGCGTGTTTTTGTACATCGGCCAAATTGCCTGCGTGAAAGATATGTTGATAAGACAGCATCCCTAAGATGTGCCAGCGATCAGCGCATTAAACAAGTCTGCTGGTATCTTTGGCGGCACGGACAAAATCTGCGAACAAGGGGTGTGGTTCAAATGGTTTGGATTTTAGCTCTGGATGGAACTGAACGCCAATGAACCATGGATGATCTTCCCATTCGACAATTTCTGGCAGGCGACCATCTGGGGACATGCCTGAAAATTTCAAACCCGCTTTTTCCAACTGTTCACGGTAGCGGATGTCAACTTCGTATCTGTGGCGATGGCGTTCCTCGATTGAGGTTGTGCCATAGACTTCTGCAACCTTTGTTCCTTCACCCAATGACGCGGAATAGGCACCCAAACGCATTGTGCCGCCTTTATCATCGGTGACCTTGCGGGCCACTGTGCGATTTCCTTGGACCCATTCCTTTAAATGGTAAACCACGGG
Source organism: Paracoccaceae bacterium (assembly GCA_022424725.1). Classification (GTDB taxonomy): domain Bacteria; phylum Pseudomonadota; class Alphaproteobacteria; order Rhodobacterales; family Rhodobacteraceae; genus HIMB11. The sequence goes on along the minus strand of JAKMGV010000155.1, from coordinate 722 downwards.
TTCGAAACGTTTTTCGCCCGCTTCGTGATCAAATTCTTCTGATCCCGCATCTTTTAGGCCCGCAACATTCCGCGCTGCTTCGATCACGGCCATTTGCATGCCCAAACAAATCCCTAGGTATGGAATTTTATGTTCGCGGGCAAATGTGGCAGCTTTGATTTTGCCTTCAGTTCCGCGTTCGCCAAATCCGCCTGGTACCAAAATCGCATGGAACCCTTGCAGGTAGGGGGCTGGATCTTCTTTATCGAAAATCTCGGCATCTACCCATTCCACATTCACTTTTACACGGTTTGCCATACCGCCGTGCGTCAACGCCTCGGCGATGGATTTATAAGCATCTTCAAGCTGTGTATATTTCCCGACAATGGCAACTTTGACTTCGCCTTCTGGATTATAAATGCGGTCTGCCACATCGTTCCAACGCATCAAATCGGGTTTTGGCGCGGGGGAAATGCCAAAGGCGTCCAATACGGCCTGATCCAAACCCTCACGGTGATAGGCCAGCGGCGCTTCATAAATGGATTTTAGATCCTGTGCTGCAATCACGCTTTCTTTGCGCACGTTACAGAACAGAGCCAATTTTTCGCGTTCTTTCTCAGGAATTGGTCCTTCTGAACGGCAGACAAGAATATCTGGTGCCAAGCCGATTGAACGGAGTTCTTTGACCGAGTGCTGCGTGGGTTTTGTTTTCAACTCACCTGATGCATTGATAAACGGCAACA
>JAKMGV010000154.1 GCA_022424725.1 Paracoccaceae bacterium | reverse complement strand
CATGTGACGGGGTCTATAGTCGCGAAGGTGGATTTTCGAAGAACGAATTGAAGCAGGGAAAAACATTTCCTTTCACCACCACCTACCAAAAAAACGATCAAAACTACTATTTACAGCGATTTGACGTGAAATCTGCACGTGGACGGGCGGCCTTTGTTCGTAGATAACGCACTCTATGAATGACCAACTACCGATTCACGATGTTCTGCATGAACTGATCCGCGCTGTGCACGCAGAACAGCGCGTTGTTTTATGCGCACCACCTGGTGCCGGGAAAACAACTGTCGTCCCCTTGGCCCTGTTGGCAGACGGCGGTTTTGAGGGAAAAATCATCATGCTAGAGCCGCGGCGTTTGGCGGCGCGTGCAGCCGCCGAGCGCATGGCCACAACGCTATCGGAAATGGTAGGGCAAACTATTGGGTATCGCGTACGTGGGGATACAAAAACAAGTAACACAACGAAGATAGAGGTTGTCACTGAAGGCATTCTCACACGTATGATCCAGTCGGATCCAGAGCTTCGAGGGATATCCTGCATCATTTTCGATGAATTCCATGAACGCTCGTTGAATGCTGATCTTGGACTGGCCCTTAGTTTGGAAATACGGGATGCCCTGCGCGATGATCTTCGGATCGTGGTGATGTCTGCGACATTGGATGCGGACCCTATTTCAAAATTGATGAGTGATGCGCCTGTCGTCACCTCTGAAGGGCGCAGTTTTCCTGTGACACCCATCTGGCTGCCGCGACCCGCCCCCGCAAAACAGCGCCTTGAAATAGGGATCAACGAACTGATCCATCAGGCCTTAGCGCAAACTGATGGAAGCGTGTTGGTATTTTTGCCAGGCGAGCGAGAAATTCGAAATGTGATGCGCGTCCTTTCAGTTGACTTGACGCAGGGTGTCACCATCCATCCCCTATTCGGGGCCCTCGATTTCAAAGAACAACAGTTGGCTATTGCCCCACCAACAAAGGGGCGCAAGGTGGTCTTGGCAACGTCGATTGCGGAAACATCCCTTACGATTGAGGGGATCACGGCCGTTGTCGATAGTGGATTGGCACGCCGCGCACTTTATGATGCGGGGACGGGGATGTCGCGCCTGATCACCACCAAAGCGTCCAAGGCCGAGGCAACACAGCGCATGGGCCGCGCGGGGCGTTTGTCGGCAGGCACATGTTTCAAATATTGGTCCCGCGCGGAAGAGGGGCAACTGCCCAAATTCGCGCCTGCGGAAATTGAACGTGCGGATCTGGCAACATTTGCTCTGGATCTTGCGCAGTGGGGAACCAATGAACATGACCTTGCACTGCTAACCCAACCCAATGCAGCAACTTTAGAGGATGCTCGCGCCGTGTTGAAGATGTTGGGTGCCTTGGATGAAACAGGGCGCATCACCGATCATGGCCGCACACTATCGCGGGTGCCCGCGCATCCCAGAATTGCCCATATGATCACCACGGCAGGCGAAAACGCAACACTACCCGCGGCACTGCTGGGCGAACGGGATATATTGCAAAAATCGGGGCAAAGTGATTTCACCAAACGTATCCAAGCCATCGTAGATGACGAATCTAATGTCCCCAAATCCACGCGCAATCGCATAAAATCAGAGGCCAAGCGGCTCAACCGATTTACCGCCCAAAATGGCCCACGGTACAGCGTTGCTCAAATGCTGACCTTGGCCTTTCCTGATCGGATCGGTGCCCGTCGTGTTGGGAAAGCCCCGCGTTTCATTCTGTCAGGCGGCAAAGGCGCAATTATGCGGGATGAAGACGCGCTTGCCTCTGAGCGCTACATCGTGGCGATTGAGTTAGATGGTGACCCAAGAGAGGCCCAAATACGCCTTGCGCTGCCAATAACAGAGGGCGAAATTCGTGATTTGTTTCACGATCAAATCCATTGGCAAAGTGTCTGTGAATGGTCGAAACGCGATGGGCGCGTTGTGGCCCGTAAACGGGAATATTTTGGTACCGTCATCCTTAATGATCAAATATGGAAAGACGTGGGTGATGCGGAATTAGCAACAGCTATGTTGGATGGCGTGCGCGAATTGGGGCTGACACTAACACCTAGCACAGCGCGATTTTTGGCACGTGTTCGACTTGCAGCTGATGACTTTCCAGGGTTTGACGAAGGAACGTTGTTACAGGAATTAGATGATTGGTTATTTCCGTTTCTAACAGGCGTCACAACTTCGGAAGCGTGGCGCACATTCGATATCACACCCGCGCTAAAGTCCAGATTGAACTGGGACCAGCAAAGCAAATTAGATCGCTTGGCCCCCAGTCACTTCACAACCCCACTTGGACGCAAAATCCCCATTGATTACGATGGTGAACACCCGCAGATCGCATTGCGCTTACAGGAAATGTTTGGACAGGTGACACACCCGCAGGTCGTGGGGAAACCATTGCGCGTCACCTTGCTCTCTCCTGCGGGACGTCCCGTGCAAACGACATTGGACATCCCAGGTTTTTGGGCGACAAGTTATACAGATGTGCGCAAAGACATGCGCGGGCGATATCCCAAACATCCATGGCCCGAAGATCCAACACAGGCTGATCCAACACTTCGTGCAAAACCCCGTGGCACCTGATTACAATTTAGGCAAAAGGGTCCTTGGGATAGCGCACCCCTGCCAAATATAATCCTTGCGGCGGGGAAACCGGCCCACAGGCCGCGCGTTCACAGGCATCAAGCGCCGTTTTCACATCAATCGGGTCCCATGCCCCTGCGCCAACGCGCTCTAGCGTCCCGACAAAACTGCGCACTTGGTTATGCAAAAAACTACGTGCGCGCACAAAAAAGCGGATTTCAGGGCCGGACCACCCATCAATTTTTGTAACCCTTAATTCGTCCAATGTTTTGATGGGACTTTCTGCCTGACAGATCGAAGATCGAAAGGTTGTGAAATCATGCAGACCCAGCAGATGATTGGCCCCCTCTTGCATCGCGTCAGGGTCCAAATCATGATTGACCTGCCACACCAAACCCGCATCATGTGTAGCAGGTGCACGACGACACAGCAGGCGAAATACATATTGCCGCTCCACCGCGCTAAAACGCGCGTGCCACTCTGCATCAACTTTGGCGCAAGCCGTAATCGACACGCGCAAGGGTTTCAAATGATAATTCAGCGCCTCGGATAATCGGAACGGATCCCAATCCTTTTCCATGTCACAATGCGCAACCTGTGCGGTGGCATGCACCCCCGCATCCGTGCGACCCGCTGCGGCAATCGTATGCGCGCGCGGTTCCAATTTGGCCAAGGCATCCTCGATCGCGCCCTGAACTGAGGGGTGATCAGCCTGGCGTTGCCATCCCGCGAACGGGGCGCCGTGATATTCCACTTTTAATGCGTATCGGTTCATAGTTGCCCAGATACCGCAAATTTTCCCCCTGTCCAACCTGTTGAATTGCACAGGCCCTTTCCCCATGTGATATATGAACTAAAGGGACCTGAATATTGGCAATTACGGACATTGGGTATCGCATTATCGACAGTGTTGATGCATTGGGCACACAAATGTCTGACACCGTATTTGGTGCCCCTATTCGACTGGGCGTCACGGGTTTGGCGCGATCAGGCAAGACCGTTTTCATAACCTCTTTGATCGCAAATTTATTATCAGGCGCAAAGTTACCTCGGTTTGCGGCAAGCGCGCAGGACCACATTGAACTTGCCTATCTAAACCCACAGCCAAACGACACGATTGCGCGTTTTGATTATGAAACGCATTTGGCGCAACTGAGCGCACATCCCCCAACTTGGCCCGAAAACACCAAAGGGATCAGCACCCTGCGCCTGACCCTAAAATTGCGACCGACAGGTTTGCTTTCGGGTTTGCGCGGGACTGTCGAACAACATATCGACATTGTGGATTATCCCGGTGAATGGCTGCTTGATTTGGGTTTGATGGACAAAACCTATGAAGAATGGAGCACAGATGTGCTTCACCGAATGGCAAGCCGTCCCTTCGGCGCAGACTATGTAAATGCGCTGACCGACCTAGACACTAGCGATCCGTTCACAGACGCCGCAGCAAAATCAATTGCCGCGAGTTTCACTGACTATTTGGAAAATGCACGTGTGGCAGGATATTCGGATTTATCACCTGGTCGTTTCTTACTACCCGGTGACATGGCGGGATCGCCCGCGCTGACCTTTGCACCTGTTCCCAAACCAACGGGTGGCATCCGCAAAACATTTTGGGCCGAAATGAAACGCAGGTATGACGCCTATAAAACACATGTAGTCCGCCCATTTTTTCGGGATCATTTTTCAAAGATTGATCGACAAATTGTGCTGGTTGATCTGCTAAGCGCGCTGGACAACGGCCCTGATGCCATGTCCGATTTACAGCGCACGATGCGCGATGTTGTGTGCGCATTTCGCCCTGGCCAAAACTCATTCTTAACGCGCCTTGTGTCAGGACAGCGGGTTGATAAAATCCTATTTTCCGCGACCAAAGCCGATCATTTGCACCACACACAGCATGGCAATTACACCAATATAATGCGTGCCGTCATGGATGACGCCCTGCGACATGCAAAATTTCGGGGGGCCCAAACCGCAGCCCTGTCATTGGCCAGTGTGCGCAGCACGACCGAGGCAATACACGAGGATCATCCATGTGTGCGCGGCACCTTGCTCAGCAATCGCAAAAACACATTATCTTACGCAGGATCGCTG
>JAKMGV010000153.1 GCA_022424725.1 Paracoccaceae bacterium | reverse complement strand
GGCGGATATGACCGCGCGACCGCCTTTTATTGTTCGGCCCCAGGTGGCTTGATGGAAAGCATCGCCTTGGGCGAAGCGGCAGGGTGCGATGTACGCCTGCTGACGATGCAGCAATTTACACGGATCATCCTAACGCTTAGTTCTGTGCCCATTTTGGTGTCGTTTTGGGTGGGGGAACCCGTAGGGTCATCGGCAGGTTTGGTCCTAACTGGCCAAGACAGCGGCCTGCCTCTGTGGGAGGATTTGTTGATCGCGGCCGCCGTTGGGGCCGTTGGATTGTGGATTGGAAAATTCCTGCCTGCGGGGCATTTGATGGGTCCGTTGATTGCATCCGCCGCCATCGGGTTAAGCGGTTTGGCAACCCTCGCCCTGCCTCAATGGGTTGTTATCATTGCGCAGGTTGTCATCGGAACGGCACTGGGCAGTCGGTTTGGGGGCATGCAGTTTTCGGCTATCAGGCGCGCAATTGGCCTCTCAATACTCAGCGTTGGGTTTATGATCCTGCTGAGTTTTGTGATCAGCCTGATCCTGATCCGCGTCACGGACATGAGCTTTCTGGTATCTATGATATCATTTGCACCAGGGGGCGTTACCGAAATGTCCCTGATCGCGCTCAGCCTATCGGCAAACCCAGCGGTCGTCACATTGCATCATCTGGTGCGCATATCCCTGACGGTTTTTATGATTTCCGTACTGGCCAAGAATTTTCGGAAAGACCCAAAAACAGACTAGGTCCAGATGCTATTCGGCACTGGCCTTTTCTTCCAATACCAACCATTCCTCCTCAGCCTCGGCCAATGCGGTTTGCCGTTCAACCAAGGCCTCAGTCGCCTTTTGCCATTTCACAGGCTCTTTGGAAAACAGATCGGGATCGGACATGAATTCCTCTAACTTTGTAATCTCGGCCTCTAGACGTTCGATAATCGCAGGCAGTTTTTCCAAACGGTGCTTTTCCGTGTAACTTAACCCCGCCTCTTTCTTTTTCAGCTGGGGTTTGGTCGCCGATTTTTCACCTGATTGGGCGCGCTTACCCTCTGGTTTTGCGGTGTCCTCTTTGGGTTTTTGCGATTGATAATCGCTCCACCCACCTGCATAAACCGTTGCGCGACCATCGCCTTCCATTGCGACGGTGGCCGTCGCCACACGATCAAGAAAATCACGGTCGTGGCTGACCAAAATCACGGTGCCGTCGTAATCGTCAAGCAGCTCTTGTAACAGGTCCAGCGTTTCAACATCCAAATCGTTGGTCGGTTCGTCCAAGACCAACAGGTTGCTTTCGCGTGCCATGATTTTCGCCAACAAAACCCGCGCCTTTTCCCCACCACTTAGGCTACGGATCGGGGCACGTGCCTGTGCCTCATCAAACAAAAACTCTTTCAGGTAGCCAACCACATGTTTGGGCTGTCCGCGCACCAAAACCTGATCGGCCTTGCCCGAAACACGCATTTCAGGATCGCCCGCCAAACTTTCCCAAAGAGTCATATCGGGATCCAATTGCGCACGCGTCTGATCAAACAGAGCTGGCAATAGGTTGGTGCCGTGTTGCACTGTGCCCGTATCAGGCGCTTCTGTCCCCATTAGCATGTTCAATACAGTGGTTTTACCCACCCCATTTGGCCCAACAAAGGCGATGCGGTCCCCGCGTTGGATTTTGATGGAAAAGGGCTTGAGGATGATTTTTTCCCCAAAGTTTTTCGAGATCTCTGTCGCCTCAATCATCTTGCGGCCCGATTTGGGGGCGGCGGCCAATTCCATGGCAGCCGTGCCCTGACGTTTGATCATCGAGGCCCGTTCGGACCGCAAATCCTTCAACGCGCGCAGGCGTCCCTGATTGCGTTTGCGCCGTGCACTGATCCCTTCGACAGCCCAACGCCCCTCTGATTTGATCTTGCGGTCCATTTTGTGACGTTGCATGTCTTCTTCGTCCCAAACCTTGTCGCGCCATGCCTCAAACTTGGCAAAACCCTCTTCGTTCCGGCGCACCTGTCCGCGATCAATCCATAGGGTCGCCCGTGTCAGCGCATTCAAAAATGCACGGTCATGCGAGATCAGGACATAGGCCGCACGGGTTGATTTCAATTCATTTTCCAACCACGAAATCGCCTGAATATCCAAATGGTTGGTGGGTTCGTCCAGCAACATCAATTCGGGAGCTTCGGCCATCAATTTGGCCAAGGCCGCGCGTCGCCGCTCGCCACCCGATGCGGTGGACACCGCGCGATCTGGATCAAACTTTAATCCCTCGCCTGCGCGTTCCACACGGTAAAGCTCTCCCGGTTCAAGTGCGCTTGCCGCATAATCGCCAAGGGTTGCAAACCCCTCCATCGTTGGATCTTGTTCCATGTATCCAACGCCACTGCCGGGGGGGACAACGCGCAAACCGCGATCGGCCTCAACCAATCCTGCCATGACCTTCATCAAGGTGGATTTTCCGGTGCCATTGCGCCCCACCAAAGCAACGCGATCGCCCGAATGCACGACCAAATCCAGATCGTGAAACACAGGATCACCACCAAAGGTCAGTGAGATTTGATTAAGCTGAAGTAAAGGAGAACGTGCCATAGCCTTGGGCTATTCCGCATAGATGAAAAGGTCAAGTCAATGCACGCAAAAGCCGTTTTCGCGCAGGTGGGATTGATCCAATTTCAACACCTGTGAAAACATGCAACGTATTCATTTGGGCATCAACCACCGCATGATCACTGACCCAGCCGCCCATCATCAGATAGGTTTTCAACAGAGGCGGCATGCGCCGCATCGCCTGCTTCATATCGGGCGCTCCTGTCAGGCGTTGGGCAAAGCGAAACACATTTGGGGCCTTAACCCGTGGCAACCAACGCTTTGGAGCCAGATGTTTGTCACGTAGCATTGCAAAACTGTCGCGATACGCGTCTTGGTCTGTTCCATGAAACGAGGCGCAGCCAAAGAGGAGCGAGACATCATTGTCATCCACATATTGGGTCATGGCCCCCCAAGCGATGCGGAGCACATCAGGATCATTGCACTCAGGATCAATGCAAAATCGACCCATTTCCACCAATTTACCCTGATAGGATTGCAGCGCCGACAAATTGTAATACTGCGCAGAATAGGATCGGGTGATGTCATCCCCGCTGTTTAAGTGCATGATGCGATAACAACAGATCAGATCAGATGTTTCCACATCCTCAACCAGCATATGTTCGCAAAGATCATCAAAGGCGTCTTGGTCCAATCCATGTGCATGGTTCAGCCCAAAACAATCGTGGCGCAGGGTTTGGGCCGCGGCAACGTCATCTGACGTTTCTGCGATGCGGGCGCGATATCGTCCCTTATCTAACACAAGCATTCCTGCCCCCACTCATATAATCGGCCGTTTATACATGGGCGTAGATGCCCGATGTAACAAGGCTGCGACACTAGCGGATCAGCTGGCCTGCTGTTGGACGACCGATGGATGCAACAATACGTCTAAAGATGCCCAGGCTTTCGATCCCGCTTTCGGTTACATCTGTATTAAGCACGACAACCTGACCATCCGTCAAAGAATATTGTCCCAAGGCTGTCAAAACGCCATCCTGATCAAAGGCAAGGGCAAGAACCTGACGTTCAACCTCTTTTGGTGTGCGCGCGCCGATGCGTTCAAAACGCGAACGCACGTAATACGCCTGATCCTCTTGCAACACGCCATAGGTTGTCGGTGTGCCCAATGCTTCAAAAACGCTATCGCGTGTGTCGACACCGACGACCAATGCGCTGATCTCTTCCTCGGTGGGAATATATCCTTGGTTCCGAAACTGCGTGGTGCATCCCGCAATAATCAAAATCACAACGCCCAGCATAATTTGGCGGAATGGTTTCATGTGGTTTGCCCCTTTTGTTTCATCACGCGCTCCCCTATATCCGATTATAGAAAGCGCAGCGCGCATGCAAGAAAGGATCGCTTGTCCGATGGCCCGTACAGATACATCCACGCCCGTTTTGCGTATCGCCGATTTAAACGAACGTCGACCCACACGGTTCGAATTGTCATTCGATGCGGCACAAATTCGCCAATTTGCCGAGGAATTGGGCCTCATTTCGCTAAAAAAGCTCCGCTTTAAGGGCGAACTGACAGCGAAGGGAAGGGATCAGTGGGAATTAACCGCAGATTTGGGGGCAACCGTCCAACAGGACTGTGTGATCAGTTTCGTACCTGTCACCACGCGCATTGATGAAAAAATCTCCCGTCGCTATGTGCCTGAGGCGATGTTTGAACAGGTGGCCGAGGACGAAGAAATCGCCGAGGCCAGTGGCGATGACGCGATGGACATTTTGCCCGCGGAAATTGATTTGATTGACGTGTTTCGCGAAACACTGGTTTTGACTCTGCCGGATTACCCACGTGCAGAAGGTGTTGAACTGGGCGAGCGTGTTTTTTCCCAAGAGGGTGTTAAACCGATGCGGGATGCGGATGCAAAACCTTTTGCGGGCCTTGCCGCGCTAAAAGAAAAGCTGGAAAAAGGCGATTAATTTCACCCCACCCCCTTGCGCATTTAAAAAAGCACGATATTTTCGCGCACTCTTGCGAATTTAGGTTGTATTTGTAGGTGAATTAGATGTATTCGCCACGAATACAAGAATGGAACGAAACGTCGGGGACTTTGATCCTCGTTCAATATTGGGGTTGAGACATGGCTGTCCAACAGAACAAAGTATCACGCTCACGCCGCAACAACCGTCGTGCACACGA
>JAKMGV010000152.1 GCA_022424725.1 Paracoccaceae bacterium | reverse complement strand
GCTAGTTTTCGCCAATGAATGAAAATTTCGCAATAAGCCCCACTATCAAAAGAAAATTTTTGTAAAAAAATGAACAGTATTCTTGTGTACATTGTAAAATAATTTACACTGCGGCGCAGAAAGTGGCTGTAAAATATGGATAAAATAGATGAGTGTTGGTGATCAAATCGGTGTGCGTATACGCGAAAAGCGAGTTCAATTGCGCATCCGTCAATCACAGCTTGCAAAAATTGTTGGTATTTCTCCCTCATATCTCAATTTGATCGAACACAATCGCCGCAGAATCGGCGGTAAATTGTTGACAGATTTGGCAGAGGCACTGGCGATCGATGTTGACCTGTTGAGTGAAGATGGAAAATCTTCGAAAGTCGCCCGCTTAGACGAAGTCGCGCATTATCACAAAGTGGACATGCAGGCAGAATCCGCACGCGAATTGGCAACGCGATTTCCTGTATGGAGTAGTTTTCTGATCGATCTGGATCGCAATGGTCGCAGCTTAGAGGCAAAAATTGATGCGTTAAGTGACCGTTTATCGCATGATCCGCAGCTTGCGACCTCGTTGCACGAGGTCATTACCACCGTGACCGCCATCCGTGCGACTTCATCGATCTTATCAGACAGCGATGACATCGATCCCATGTGGCAAATGCGATTTCAGCGCAATATCAGTGAGGACAGCCTCCGCTTGGCCGAAGAAGCGCAGGCGTTGGTCGATTACTTGGATGCCGACGAAACTGAGGCACGTACAGGAACCCCTTATGAAGAGGTTGAGGCATTTTTGCAGGAAAACGATTACCACTTTGAAATGATCGAAAACGAGACACCTGATATCGACGATATTCTGAATATATCAGCAATTCGATCAACGGCGGGTCGAGTGTTGGCGCGAAACGTCTTGGAAACCTATCAAATGGATGCAGACGCACTTCCTTTGGCGTCGCTAATTGATGATCTTCCGATCGAAACGGGTCTGTCGCAGTTGGCACAAAAACATCACTGCACCATTCCGCAGTTGATGCGCCGCTTGGCCTGTTTGCCCTCAGAAACCGTTGGTCGCGAATTTGGTATGGTCAGTATGGATGTGACAGGAAGTATTTTGTTTCGCAAACAAATCGACGGATTTCACATGCCACGGTTTGGTTCGGCCTGCGCCTATTGGCCGATCTTCCAAGCGTTGCAAATGCCAATGCGGTTGTTAGAAGATGTTGTGATACATACTGGACGCGAGGGCGGAACGTTTCACACATATAGCTATTGTGAAGCCATTCAGGACAGTATCGGACGCCCCCCACGTTTGGTGGCACATATGCTGTTTTACCCCCATACCCAAGAGGCGGCGCAGGTAACGCGTGTTGGTGCCACCTGCCGCGTCTGTGCTATTGCGACCTGTCCAAGTCGTCGAGAACCCTCGATCCTTGGTGAAGAGCTTTGACATCTAGTCAATTTATGGTTTTATGCTCAATAAACTCGGCGCAGACCGAATAGGGAGGGGTAAGATGGCCAAGACCGTCTTGCTAATAGAAGACGAAGTGAACATCATCGAAGCGCTTAGCTTTATCCTATCCCGTGATGGATGGGACGTGGTGACGCATTCGAACGGACACGATGCAAACGAAGTGATCACACGGCGCGAACCTGATTTGGTCGTGCTTGATGTGATGTTGCCTGGCAAAAGTGGATTTGACATATTGCGTGATCTGCGGTGCGATCCGCGGCACCAAAATCGCCCTGTGCTCATGCTGACAGCGCGTGGTCAAAGCAAGGACCGCGATATGGCAGAGCAATTGGGTGTGTCCAAATTCATGACCAAACCGTTTTCCAACACTGAAGTGCGCGACGCAGTGAACGAGTTATTAGGCGGATGAAACCAGTCACAGAACCAAAACTCTTTGCAGAACCGCGCAACTATCGCGCGCGACGAATGGTTGATGGTCTGCGGGTTTTGCCGATGGCTGGTGTTTTCCTGATTGCGATGCCCCTGTTTTGGGGTGGGTCTGGGGATTCTGTTAAATCATCCGCGGTTATGTTGTTTCTCTTTGGGGTTTGGATCGTCCTTATCCTACTGAATTTTCTGATGACGCGCCGAATAGGGAAAGAGCGTGATTGGCTGGACCCTATCAATTCAGAAACATCGGTGGATTAAATGCTGAACGTATTGATCGGCGTTTGTTTGGCCTATGTGATCGCGCTTTTCGCTGTTGCATTTTGGGCCGAACGTGCGTCGATGCAGGGGCGTGCAAATTGGCTACGCTCTCCGATCATTTACACTCTTTCACTGTCGATTTACTGCACAGGCTGGACGTTTTATGGCGCCGTGGGATATGCGGCGCGATCTGGTTTGGAATTCGTAACAATCTACCTTGGACCCAGCCTTGTTTTGCTGGGATGGTGGTGGATTTTACGAAAACTGGTGCGTATTGGCCGGGCACAGCGTGTCACATCAATTGCGGATTTGATTTCCTCTCGGTTTGGGAAATCAAACGGGTTGGGTGTGCTTGTGACAATCTTGGCGATTGTCGGAACAACACCTTACATTGCGTTGCAACTGCAGTCTGTGACGCTGTCATTTGGCGCGTTTGCAAATTCCGAGTCACTTTCGGATAACACCGCCGCATTATGGCTTGGGGCGGGGCTTGCGCTTTTCACGATTTTATTTGGAACGCGTAACCTTGATGTCAATGAACGCCACCACGGTGTTGTCATGGCGATTGCCGTTGAAGCGGTGGTCAAACTATGTGCCTTGGTTGCGGTGGGCGTCTTTGTTGTTTGGGGCGTGCTTGGCGGAATTGGTCCCGTCCTAAATGAAATTGACACATCAAAGGTTGCTACATGGGACGTGAACGGGAACCGCTGGATTGCGCTTACGTTTTTGTCGGGGGCTGCGTTTTTATGTTTGCCGCGAATGTTCCAAGTTCTGGTCGTCGAAAACGCGGATGAGGGGCATTTGCACACGGCATCTTGGGCGTTTCCGGCCTATTTGATGCTGATGTCACTTTTCGTGATCCCGATTGCTGTGGCCGGTTTGAAAATACTGCCCAGTGGATCAAACCCCGACTTGTTTGTTCTGTCGCTTCCGCTGAGTCTAGAACAAGACGCGCTTGCGATATTCGCCTTTATCGGGGGCTTTTCGTCGGCAACATCGATGGTGATTGTCGCCTCTCTTGCGCTGGCGACCATGGTGTCAAACCACATTGTTATGCCCATTTGGATTAAGTGGTCTGAACACCGCGTACGTGAATTCGGGGATGTGCGCCGCATCATTTTGATTTCGCGTCGGTTTGCGATCCTGCTGATCATATTGCTTGGATATATCTATTATTGGATTTCTGGCGGTGGTGCTGCGCTGGCGGCAATCGGATTAGTTTCATTTGCTGGTGTGACACAGGTGTTGCCCGCGATGCTGGGTGGTATTTTTTGGCGCGGGGCCAACCGTATCGGTGCAACTGCGGGATTGTTGGTGGGCTTTGCCATTTGGCTATACACGCTGTTTCTGCCCAGCCTTGGGAATGTGTATTCCGCCACCTTTTTGGCCGAGGGACCATGGGGTATCTGGTGGTTGCGCCCACAAGCCCTGTTAGGTGTGACCGAACTTGATCCGTTGGTGCATGCGCTGTTTTGGTCAATGTCGTTAAACGCACTTGCGTTTTTTGTGGGGTCCTTGATCAGTTTCCCAACCCCCATTGAACGCCTGCAAGGGGCGCAAATTGTGAATGTGTATGATCATTCACCGACACAGCGGGGATGGTCGGGACGCGCCGCGCAAAGCGAAGATTTGATGATCATGGCCCAACGGATTTTGGGTGTAAAACAGGCACGTGCGTTATTCCAAGCAGAAGTGCAAAATCAAGGGGGACAGGGATACCTTCCTGATCCGACCCCCGAATTTTTACGAACGCTGGAACGTGAATTGTCAGGGTCTGTTGGTGCGGCAACCGCACATGCGATGATTGGGCAGACAGTAGGTGGTACATCCGTTTCAGTCCAAGATTTGATGGCCGTTGCAGATGAGGCTGCGCAGATCATGGAATATTCTAACCGACTTGAGGAGCAATCACGCGAATTGACACGCACGGCCCAAGAATTGCAGTCGGCAAACGAAAAACTAACCCAAATATCGATCCAAAAGGACGCCTTTCTGTCTCAGATCAGCCATGAATTGCGCACGCCCATGACCTCGATCCTGTCCTTTGCGCAAATTTTGCGCGATGGGGCCAGTTTGAAGGGGCAAGAGCAATCGCGCTATGCCAGTATCATTCATGATGAATCCGTGCGTCTTACCCGTCTATTGGATGATTTGCTGGACCTAAGCGTTTTGGAAAACGGGCAGGTGAACCTCAACATTGCAACAGGCCGTGTTAAGGATTTGATTGATCGCTCCATCGCCACCGTTGCCGCAGGGGATGCCGCGATGCAGATGCAAATTGACTGTAAAATCCCCGATGATTTGCACAGCATGACCACAGATTTGGATCGCTTGGGGCAGGTGTTTATCAATTTGATCAGCAATGCCAAAAAATACTGTGATGCGGCCAGCCCAAAGTTACAGATATCCGCCCATCATTCAGGCTCCGATGTGATTATTGATTTTGTGGATAATGGAATTGGGATTCCCGCCCAAGACCGCGATTTTATTTTTGAAAAATTCGCGCGTGTTGGGGAACAAAAAACAGGGGGTGCTGGTTTGGGGCTTGCCATTTGCAAGGAAATTATCGCCCGCCTTGGGGGGCAAATTACCTATTTGTCAGGGCACCGTGGGGC
>JAKMGV010000151.1 GCA_022424725.1 Paracoccaceae bacterium | reverse complement strand
ACCTCACCTGTATATGGGCTTACGATTGGATCTGCATTCAGGTCATAAAAACGCTTACCTGTGGTGGGGCATACGCGTTTTGTACCCCATTCTTCTTTGGGCATAATGATCCCTTTCAAAAACTTTAGCCTTGTCGACGGTCTGCGCCAACTGCCATAAGAGTCGCGGTATGTCAAAGGCTTTGACCAAGAAATTTAGTATCGGTTTGCAATAAACGCACTTAGGTTGGAAAAATGCAGATATTTCTTAGCGATCATCCCGCGATTGGTGCAACTTTGCGGCGATCACGCCAGGCAAAACGGCTGTCGCTTAGAATCTCTTCGCTGGACGGTCGGATTACGATAACAGGGCCCCATTTTGTACCCGAGAGCACATTTCAGGATTTCCTAGATAGCAAAGCTGAATGGATCCTTGCCAATCACAAACACATTGAACGCATCATGATTGATGATGGCGCATCTGTGCCCGTGCTGGGTAAACCGCAGTTGATAAGAACCACCAAGATGCGCAAAATATCTGTGGTGGATGATCAGATCTTGGTGCCCCAACCCAGGTCCAACATTGGGGCGCAAGTGAAAGGATTCCTCAAATCATTGGCGCGCGATCACCTTGCACAGGCCTCTGATCATTATGCCCAGCGCATTGGGCATTCGTATCAAGGTTTACGTTTGCGCGATACGCGTTCGCGCTGGGGGTCGTGCTCATCCGATGGGCATTTAATGTATTCGTGGCGCTTGGTCATGGCGCCGCGCGATGTTCTGAACTATGTCGCCGCGCATGAGGTGGCGCATTTGGTTGAAATGAACCACTCGAAATCATTTTGGGCAGTGGTTCAAGATATTTATGGCGATTACGGACCACCTAGGGATTGGTTGCGCACATCGGGCAATCAATTGCATCGATATGATTTCAATTCTTGACTTTACGCATTTGTGATCACAAATAGGTGATATGAAACAAAATGCATTGCCTGATCAAAATATTGTGGCCCATGATAGGGTCTATCGCGGGCTACGAACACGGATCATGCATGGTGAAGTTCTACCTGGTCAGGCGCTGACCCTGCGCGGGATAGGGACGGAATTTGGTGTATCCATGACACCTGCCCGCGAATCCGTTCGCCGTTTGGTTGCCGAAGGGGCGCTGTCCATGTCGAATTCCGGGCGTGTGTTCACACCCGAACTGACAAGCGAGCGGATTGAAGAGCTATCTGCGCTGCGTTCCTTGATAGAGGTTGAGCTGGCCTCTCGTGCCCTGCCCCGTGCGCATTTGGCCCTGATTGACCGCCTCCAACGGATCAATGCAATGATTGCAGCGGCAATCGATGATCACGATGCGGTGGCCTATATCCGCAGCAACCTAGATTTTCACAGAACCCTTTATTTACGGGCTCAGGCACCAGCAATGTTAGCAATGGCTGAGACCGTTTGGTTACAACTTGGGCCAACAATGCGCAGCCTTTACGGCAAGCTTAATAAAAAGGAACCACCCCATTTTCATCGGGTGATCCTTGCCGCGCTAAAGGCGGGCGATGAACCCAGCCTACGCCTTGCTGTGCGCAGCGACGTGACGCAAAGTTTGAAAATGTTGGGTGCCTAAATTCTTAGGCAGCTAATCCTTTTGATCCCATATCAAGGAACTTTTTACGGCGGTCTTGGATCAGCGCTTTGGGTTTTGCATTTGCCATATCGGCTAACATACCGCTGATCGCATTCTTAACCGCTTCGATCGTGGCTACGCGGTCACGATGAGCGCCGCCAACAGGTTCCGCGATAACGTGATCACATACGCCCAATTTGTTCAAATCTTGTGCTGTGAGGCGTAAGGCTTCTGCGGCTTCACGCATTTTTTCTGCGTCCTTCCACAAAATTGAGGCGCAGCCTTCCGGTGAAATTACAGAATACACAGAATGCTCTAACATAGCGACGCGATTAGCGGTCGCAAAGGCGACGGCGCCACCTGATCCACCTTCACCAATAATCACAGATACCAAGGGTACACCCAACTGCAGGCATTTTTCTGTGCAACGTGCGATGGCCTCTGATTGGCCACGCTCTTCTGCGCCTTTGCCGGGGTAGGCACCTGGTGTGTCCACCAATGTCACCACGGGCAGACCAAATTTATCGGCCATTTCCATCAAACGGATCGCTTTGCGATACCCTTCAGGTCGTGCCATACCAAAATTTCGTTCGATGCGCGATTTCGTGTCGTTGCCCTTTTCGTGGCCAATCACAATTACAGGTGTGTCGTTGAAACGCGCCAACCCGCCTAATACCGCATGATCATCGGCAAAGTTGCGGTCGCCCGCAAGGGGTGTGAACTCTGTGAACAAGGCATCGATATAATCCTGACAATGCGGACGTTCAGGGTGCCGCGCAATCTGACATTTTCGCCACGGCGTGAGGGTTTGATAAAGCTCATTCAAAAGCTGTTCGGCCTTACGGTCAAGCGCTTTGGCCTCGTCCTCAATATCCATATCTTCGTTTTGACGTGCCATTGCGCGTAATTCCTCGGCTTTGCCTTCGATTTCAGCCAATGGTTTTTCAAAATCTAGATAGTGGGTCATGATCTGCCTTTATCTTGGTTCGACAAGCTATATGGTATCCATGCATATTTATTGCAAGCATTCAATTCAAGCGAGCCATAGTTGATGCATTTCCGAGCAAAGCAAAAATGCGCGAAGCAATCGGCCACACGCATTCAGGGGGCAAACAATTATGAGGGTGAAATCATCTCAGATTGTTTGACGATGACTTCTGCCTGTTTGATTGACGCAATATCAACCAAACGCCCTTTGTAAACTGTTGCGCCCTCACCGTTTGCTTTGGCCGCTTCCATCGCTTCCAAAATTTCGCGCGCTTCTGTCACAGCTTCTTCTGATGGTGTGAACACTTCATTTGATAGCGCAACTTGTTTGGGATGGATGGCCCATTTGCCAACCATACCCAATGTCGCCGAACGACGAGCCTGTGCGCGGAAACCTTCATCATCCGAAAAATCGCCATAAGGGCCATCGACAGGCAAAACACCATGTGTGCGACATGCCGCAACAATAGCAGATTGCGCCCAATGCCATGGATCAGACCAATAGTTTTTACCCTCATGATGCATGTAATAATTTGCCTGCGTACCACCGATACCTGTCGTCGCCATACCCATTGAAGCCGCAAAATCAGCGGCCCCCAGTGACATCGCCTGAAGACGTGGTGTTGCCGCGGCGATTTCTTCGACATGGGCAATGCCAGCGGCGCTTTCGATGATGACCTCAAACGCGATCTGTTTGGTGCGTCCCTGCGCGCGTTCGACGGCCGTGACAAGCGCATCAACCGCATAAAGATCCGCAGCGCACCCAACCTTTGGGATCATGATTTGATCCAACCGCTCGGTTGCATTTTCCAGCAGTTCAATCACATCGCGATACCAATAGGGCGTGTCCAAACCATTGATGCGGACAGACAGTGTTTTGGTTCCCCAATCAATCGAACCAATTGCATCAATCACGTTTTGCCGTGCACTCTCTTTGTCAGAGGGCGCAACTGAGTCTTCTAGGTCAAGATTGATCACGTCCGCAGCGCTTGCCGCCATTTTTTCAAAAATCGCTGGACGCGAACCTGGGCCAAACAATTGACAACGATTTGGACGGGCAACAGGAGTTGGTTGGATGCGAAATGACATGACGGCCTTTCTGCTTGCGCAACTAAATTTCGAATTTCACAGGAAGTTGGTTATAAAATTACCAACCCAAGCGCAACAAAATTTTGCATTTGCAGCAATTTTTCTGCATCGCCGCAGGATGATTGGAATTGAAAGTCCATCCAAAGGATGATTCAATCTTATGATCGCCAAGGAAACATGTATGAAAATCGACGTATCGCAAGACTCCTTCCCATTAAAATCCGCGTTCCGCATTTCACGCGGCAGCAAAACAACCGCGGATGTAGTGACAGTCAAACTGACACGGAATGGCGTTCAGGGATGGGGGGAATGCGTTCCGTATGCACGATATTGGGAAACAGTTGCAAGCGTGATTGAACAACTGCAATCGGTACCCCCACACATAACCCGCGCTGAATTAATCGAAACGCTACCCGCTGGCGCGGCACGCAATGCATTGGATTGCGCGATTTGGGATTTGAAGGCCAAGGAAACAAACAGCCGCGTTTGGCAATTGGCCAAATTGCCGAAACCACAACCTGTGCAAACGGCATTCACACTTTCGCTAGATACGGTCGAAAACATGACGCGCGCCGCCGCGGAAAACGCCCACCGTCCGATCCTAAAGTTGAAAGTGGGCACACCCGATGATTTGGACCGACTTGTGGCCGTGCGCGATGCAGCACCAGATGCGAAATTGGTCATCGATGCGAATGAAGGTTGGACAATAGACGACTACCACATGCTAATTGATCACCTTGTGGACATGGACATTGCGTTTATCGAACAACCATTTCCTGCAGGGCAGGATGCATGCCTGAGCGACCTAGACCGACCCATCCCGATTTGCGCAGATGAATCTGCGCATACAAGTTTGGATTTACCCGCACTTGTTGGAAAATATGATTGTGTGAACATTAAATTGGACAAATCAGGTGGATTGACCGCCGCCATCGACTTGAAGGCCAAGGCACAAGCTATGGGGTTTGACATCATGGTTGGATGCATGGTGGGGACATCTTTGGCCATGGCACCTGCCCTACTGCTTGCGTCTGATGCGACACTTGTTGATCTTGACGGTCCGCTATTATTATCGAAAGATCGCGAAA
>JAKMGV010000150.1 GCA_022424725.1 Paracoccaceae bacterium | reverse complement strand
CGCTGGACCTCGGGCCCGAACCCTTCTGCGCGGGTTTTTTCGTACATTTCCGTAATGCCATCACCCGCACCCAATGTTGCACGGTGCCCAAAACGCACACCGTCATAGCGTGCAAGGTTCGATGACGCCTCAGCAGGGGCAATCACGTAATAGGCAGGCAGTGCGTATTTTGTATGTGGCAGCGAAATATCAACAATCTCGGCTCCTGCATCACGCAGCATCTCGGTGCCGTTTTGCCATAGTGTTTCGATTTCGGCGGGCATCCCGTCCATACGGTATTCTTTCGGAATACCAATCTTTTTCCCGCGAATATCGCCTGTTAGCATGGCTTCAAAATTTGGCACGGCGATATCTGCGCTCGTGCTGTCTTTGGGATCATGGCCACACATGGTTTCCAACATGATCGCCGCATCACGCACCGATTTCGTCATAGGTCCCGCCTGATCAAGGGATGAGGCAAAGGCGACAATGCCCCAGCGTGAACAGCGTCCATAGGTCGGCTTGATCCCCACGATACCCGTGAACGCCGCAGGCTGACGGATTGATCCGCCCGTATCTGTACCCGTTGCCGCCAAACACAAATCCGCCGCAACTGCCGAGGCAGACCCGCCTGATGAACCACCAGGTGTCAGGTTGCGATCATCCACCTTCCACGGGTTGACCGCATCGCCATAAACGGATGTTTCATTGGAACTGCCCATGGCGAATTCGTCCATGTTCAATTTGCCCAACATCACGGTGCCTGCGTCTTTCAACTTTTGGCTGACGGTGCTTTCATATTCAGGTTTGAACCCCTTCAAAATGCCACTGGCCGCTTGGCTGTCGACACCTTGGGTACAAAACAAATCTTTGATGCCCAGTGGAATGCCGCACATATTGGGGGCATCCCCCGCTGCAAAGCGCGCATCCGCCGCCCTGGCGGCCTCGATCGCCAAATCAGGTGTTTTGTGCACATAGGCACCCAGCGCATCTGCCGCATCAATGGCATCCAAACAGCTTTGCGTCAGTTCGACCGAGGTGATTTCTTTGGCACGCAATTTGTCACGCGCATGCGCAATCGTAAGTTTGTGTAGATCGCTCATTATTCCACCACCTTTGGCACAACAAAAAATCCTTCACGCGCATCTGGTGCGTTCTTTAAGACTTTGTCTTGCTGGTTCCCGTCTGTCACTTCATCAACACGGCGCTTCAAACGTTGTGGTGTGACGGATGTCATCGGATCAACACCCTCTACATCCACCTCATTCAACTGTTCAATAAATCCAAGGATTGTGTTGAACTCTTGCGCCAAGGCAGGAAGCGCGTCTTCCTCAACCTTTATGCGCGCAAGTTTCGCAACCTTTGCTGCTGTCGCCGTATCAATCGACATTTAGGCTCTCCATCATTCGTTTGCCCTCGTTTAACGCTTGGCGCGCTTCCCTGCAAGCATATGGCGACGATAATCCTCAATCATCCACGCCAACATCACCGCATTAAAAATATGCCACAGAAAGTGGGTGCCCCATGGGTGCATATGACACAGAGGTTCATCCGCCCAACGCGCCCCCATTGAGATCACCAAAATGCCCGCACCAATCGTTAACCCACGCGCGACATCGGGCAATTTGCGCCGCAACAGATAGGCGTAAATCAGGATTAGGATCGGAACAGGAACATATCCGCGCGTTGAGCCCAAAAATTCCCAATCCGAAATCAGCCATCCGATCACCGCGGCAATAGGGAAAAACCCTATCACAGCCAGCCACGATACCCCGCGTGAGGCGTCAAAATAATCTCGCGTTGCCACATAAATATAGACCAATATGAACATCAGGATCGGTAAAACATCGGCCAAACCCGCCCAAGTTTGCGCAAATGTGTGAAACAAAAACGACCCGATCCCAATAAGCGCCAAAATCACTGTCAACACACGCCCCATCACGGGCAGGTCAGGACGTCGCCACGCCCAAATCGCCGCAATCAAAAACGCGGCATTCGTCACCGCATTGATGGGTTCGGACCAAAACGCCGCATCCACACGCTCACAATATCCATCAACCGCTTCGAACCACTCCATCTGATCCCCCTTCCCCATCGCCAATCACGCGCAAAGTGCACCGCACTTGAGCATGTTTGGCATATCCTGCGTGCGTCAGCACACAATTTTCCAACCGCTTGGTCAATAATGTGATAGCCTGATTTAAAACAAACAGGGAACTCATATGAAAATTACATTCTTAGGACACGCCTCATTTCGCATTGAAATTGCTGATCAAACATTGCTGATTGATCCCTGGCTCACGGGAAATCCGGTTCTTCCAGAAGATCAGCATCAGACAGCTGTCGCAGGTGCCACGCATATCCTCCTGACGCATGCGCATTTTGATCATATGGCGGATGTGGTGCGCCTGTCTAAAGAGTTGAATGTTCCCTTGGTTGGCCAATATGATTTGATGGGCTGGCTTGAAGAAAGCGAAGGGCTGTCGGTCGTCGGCTTTAACAAAGGTGGCACAGTCACACTTGGCGATGTTGCTGTCACGATGGTCAATGCCGTTCATTCTTCAACAACCCGCACGGAAAACGGTCTGCAGGCAATGGGCAGCGAATGTGGTTTCATGATCGAGGCAGAGGGGCGCACGATATACGTCTCTGGCGATACTGATGTCATGGCGGACATGGCGCTATTTAATGACCTGCATGAACCCGAAATCGGCATTTTGGCCTGCGGGGGGCATTTTACCATGGACATGCGGCGTGCGGCCTATGCGGCCAACAAGTTCTTTAACTTCACCACAATCATCCCCTGCCATTATCGCACCTTCCCCATTCTTGAGCAAAGCGCACAAGTTCTTATCGACGAAGTGCCCAGCGCTCGGGTCATCGAACCCGAGGTGATGGTGCCGTTCACGCTTTAACTCTCAGGGACGAATAGAACCTCATCCAGTGGCGCGCGTTCGGTTCTGAATTGATTGGCGGGATGCGCGGCGTCTGAATAGCCAAAAGATATCGCACATAACACATCACGATCCTCTGGGATGTCCAAAGTCTCGCGCACAATGTCGCTCATCTCCGCGATTGAGGCTTGGGCAATCGTTGCAATACCCTTCGCCTCAGCAGCCATCATAAAGGCGGTTACAAATGCCCCGCAATCCAAAATGCCATAGGCTCCCAATTCTTTCGGGGTGGTAATGACAACCGCTTGGGGTGCGCCAAAAAAGCGGTAATTCTCTAACATCTGTGCGCGTGATCCCGCGCGGTCCCCGCGTTCAACACCGACCGCTTGGTAAAGTTGCAATCCACAGGTGCGTCTGCGCTCTGCGTGTCTTCCTGTCGCTTTTTCTGGAAATGGCACGTCTGGCACACCCTCGTCCGCAATTGCCAACGCCATCACTTTTTCAGATAGGGTGTCTCTGACATTACCCGTCACCAAATGCACCTGCCAGGGTTGGAAGTTACACCATGACGGCACCTTTTGCGCGGTTTCAATCATCGCGTGAATATCCTCTATGGGGACCGCTTTCTCCTGAAATGCACGACAGGAATATCGCCCATCTAATATTTTATTCAGCGCCTCAAAATCATTGCTCATTATGACGTCCAATCATCTTCAAAATTTCAGCGCGATGTGCATCGCGTTCGCAAATATCCCCAATGCGCGGCTGCGCACCATCAAATCGCGGTGCGGGGGCCGCGCAAAGCATGCCATCCACCTCTTGCCAGATGCTGCGGTCCTGAATGTGTGGGTCATTTTGCGCCTGCCATGGGGAATACACGGGGGCGACACAGGCATCTGAGCCCTCAAACAATTCCGTCCAATGCGACTGGGGTTTTGCAGCAAAGAGCGCGGCAAGTGCGCGCGACTGATCCGGCCAAAGGTTTGGCTTATACTGTTCTGCGAAGGCTTCTGTATCCTGCAATCCCAGAATGTTTAAAAATTGCGCATAAAACTTCGGCTCAAGACATTGAACCGACATATAGGCCCCATCCGCACAGGCATAACACCGTGACCAGTGCGGGCCATCGAGCAGGCTTTGACCCCGTGCCTCACTCAGGCTGTTGTTGGATTGCAGGGACATCAACAGGTTCATCATATGGGCCGCACCATCCACAATCGCCGCATCCACAACACATCCCTGCCCCGTGTCCCGCGCACGCAAAATCCCTGTAAGCATCCCAATCACCAGATAGAGCGCACCGCCACCAATATCGCCCACAACCGTTGGCGGTGTTTGGGGGCGATCCCCGGCACCCGATGCATACCACAGCGCCCCTGTCAGCGCGGCATAGTTAAAATCATGTCCCGCCTGTTTCGCACGCGGCCCCGTTTGCCCCCACCCTGTCATGCGCCCGTAAACCAGCCGCGCGTTGTTGGTGCGCAGATCATCTGGGCCTAATCCCAAACGTTCCATCACACCGGGGCGCAGCCCCTCAATCACCCCATCGGCCTGTGCACAGAGCTGATTTGCAATTTCGCGATCTGCCTCTTGTTTCAAATCTAGAACGATTGTTTTTTTCCCACGATCCAATGGGCTGTGCCCTGTTCGCGCAGGCGAGTGTACGCCATCCGCGCGATGAATAACAATCACCTCTGCCCCCAATTCGGCCAACATGGCCCCTGCAAATGGGGCGGGTCCCAGTGCCTCAAATTCAACGATACGAACGCCTGATAGCATCCTTGCCTCCTGTGATTGCGACGACACTAACGGCATTTGATATCGACGCAAGTGCGCCCATCGCGGTTTTTGATGACCCAAACGCCAAGACATGCTAACATCCTCAAAAATAACGAGTTGTGCAGTATTCA
>JAKMGV010000149.1 GCA_022424725.1 Paracoccaceae bacterium | reverse complement strand
TTGATATTATCAATGAAATTGGTTCGCCCGATCTAAAATTGATGTTTGATTTTTATCATGTTGAACGCCAGCAAGGCAGCGCAACAACAAAATTTCAGGCGGCGTTAAACTTTGTGGGTCATGTCCAATTTGCATCAGTACCAGATCGTGCATCGCCCGATCATGGCGATCTAGACTTTGATGAAGTTTTCAAAATTTTGGATGCGCAGTGGAAAGGTTTTTGTGGCGCAGAATACAGGCCTGATGGGCCCACGGATGCGTCACTTCAATGGTTGCAATACCTTAATTCTGACCGCGATAAAGCCAGCGAACAAGGATAAACGCCACATAGGCGCCACACAGTTCGGCAGGAATAAACATCAATAATTCAATTGGTCTTATCCCTGCGAACGTGTCTGACAAGGAACGCGCAATCGCAACTGCGGGATTGGCAAATGATGTTGATGCAGTGAACCAATATGCGGCTGAAATATACAGCCCGACCAACATCGGAATAGATTTCGAATTCTGTGAAATTGCGGTGACAATCACAAACACCAACCCAAAGGTCGCAATAATTTCACTGATACAATTCCCAAATCCACTGCGGTCGACAGTCGATATTTGCAGAATTGGCACCTCAAACATCGCGTGCGCCGCCCATGTGCCCAATATACCGCCACAAATCTGCACTATCATATACAGCAGGGTCAACGCCCCCGCTAAATCACCGCGTAGATAAAATACAAATGAAACTGCGGGGTTGAAATGTGCACCTGATACTGGACGAAAAATTTTGATCAGCACGAATAAGATTGCGCCCGTCGCTATGGTGTTTCCAAGCAGTGATATAGCCACATCATTTGATAGGGCGTCTGCCATGATGCCCGATCCAACGACGGTCGCGACCAACAGCAGCGTGCCCAAACCCTCGGCCAAGAGCTTGCGATTGAGTGCAAATGGATGATCCAACGTTCTGTACCCCTAGTTTCAGAACGGGTGATGCACGATGTTATGGAATTTGTACATCTTAAATGCAATATAATCAGGAGCTGTAGTTGCTGCCTTCTTCATCCAATATTGCTTTAAGTTCAGAAAAATGACTTTCCGCTTGATCTGGATAATCGTCAAGTTCGGCAGCCGTTTTTGCTGCGATATCATGGGGCAGTTCTCGAAGTGGTTGACCCGTTTGCAGCGCGCGAATGTACGTTTCTGCGGCCCTTTCAAAGTAATACAGGCGATTAAACGTATCGGCCACGTTCTTGCCCAAAACCAAAACGCCATGATTCCCCATAATCATGACCTTAATTTTGGGGTCCTGAAGCATCCCTGCGCACCGCATGCCTTCATCTTCAAAGGCCAATCCTCCAAAGCCTTCGTCGATGACATATCGTTCGTAAAAAATAGCTGTATTTTGATCAATTGGTGGCAAACGACTATCCGCAAGGGAAGCAAGCACAGTGGCGTGGATTGAATGCACGTGCATAACGCATTTCGCATGCGGACATTTACGATGAACCGAACTGTGCAATCCCCATGCTGTCGGATCAGGAGCACCTGGTTTGTTCATGGTATCCGGATCATTTGCATCCAATTGCAACATATCAGATGCCTTGATGCGGCTGAAATGTTTTTGATTGGGGTTCATCAGGAACTGGGTACCATCGTCATTCACTGATAGGCTAAAGTGGTTTGCAACGGCCTCGTGCATGTTTAGACGTGCAGTCCAACGAAATGCTGCGGCAAGGTCAATTCTTTCCTGCCAGTAAAGTAAATTTTGACCGTCCATCGTTCGCCTCCTGATTTTGGCAAATATGTGATCAGCAGTTTTTCCAGTCAATCCAAAGTTTAGCTAGACACACAGCTACCCTTTCCCACAGTGTATGACAGGTTTTGTATGAGGACGACATGTTGGTATTTCTGAAGACACTTCATTTTATATCCCTATGGGCGGCAGGCGGCCTTGGGGTTGGCGGCTGGGTGCTGCAATATGTTCATTCACGAAATGGGCAGCGCCCCTCGGTAGAGGTGGTTCAAAGTATTCGCGTGATGGGAGTACTCGCGCTTATTGCGGTGTTGGTGTTGTGGGTCACAGGCTATTTGTTAAGCGGGATGATTTACGGCGGCTTGCCGACCTCGGGCGCGTTTCATGCGAAGCTGACGGGTGCCACTTTGATTTTAATTTGTTCGCTTGGAGCAAACCTTGAAACCTTGCGCTCGATGCGCTCCGGCACTCCACCACGGGCGGGATTGATGGCGGTTTATGCGTGGACTGTGCGGGTGTCACTTCTTGTGGTGTTGTTTGGGGCTGCGGTAGCGTTTTCAGGCAACTAAGAAAGTTTTACGTCGCAGATTGAACACTCGCGTCGCGAACCAAGTGTAACTGCGGAGCGGGTTTATGCCAACATTACGTTAGCGACGTAGGAGCGTTGGGATGGATCTTGATGCAAAATCATACGAATCATATCGCACAAACGGTACAGGGTTAAATCCGTTGATTTGCAGGTGTGATGCGACGCGCGGTTGGATTAACGTTGCAGGACCACGTGGCCCTTTTGATGCAGGCGATTTGATTTTATGATCAGGACTTGGTCGATCAATCTGCGACGCTTGCAGCGGATACAACAACTGATGTAGGGCTGCACACAGCCAGCTAAGTTAAGGGAAAGCGATATGACGATCCAAAATAAAACTGTTTCATTCACCCAGATGAAAGATGGCACCAAGGAAGAATATGAACTTCTTCATGAGTTGGAAAAACCCTATCTGGCTATGACAGCGGACCGTGTCTTGGATGAATTGCGACGTCACGGCGAAACAACGCTTGAAGGATATAAAATCACCCGACTGCAACATGGCCTACAATCTGCAACCCGTGCAGAGCAAGACGGCGTGGATGTCGATTGGATTGTTGGCGCATTGCTGCACGATATTGGCGACGGATTGGCCCCCCAAAACCACGACAGGTTTTCCGCCGAAGTTGTTCGCCCCTTTGTCCGTTGGGAAGTTTCATGGGTGATTGAACACCACGGTATTTTTCAAATGTTATACTATGCACACCATTATGGTTGGGACAAAGATGCGCGTGATCGTTACCGTGATCATCCATGTTTTGATACATGTGCAAAATTCTGTGAACGCTGGGATCAATCATCATTTGATCCAGATTATCCAACCAAACCGCTAGAACATTTTGAACCAATGGTGCGCGAAGTTTTTTCACGCAAAGCGTACGATCCTGCGGTAATCCAAGACGGCGTTTCCATCGGTTTGTAGGAAAAATTAATGTCCACGATATCGCGAACGCGCGCCACGGCTGTTGGTGCAACCGCTGTCCTGATGTGGGGTGTTTTGGCCCTGTTCACAACACTTACGGGTGATGTGCCACCATTTTTGCTAACGGCAATCGCGTTTTCCATTGGTGGATTATTGATGATCTGTAAATGGGTCATTCGCGGCGATGATATTGTTTCACACCTGCGCCAACCCGTTGGTGCATGGATTTTGGGTGTTGTTGGCTTATTTGGTTATCACTTTTTATACTTCCTCGCTTTGAAAAGTGCCCCACCCGTCCAAGCGGGTTTGATCGCATATTTGTGGCCTTTGCTTATTGTGGTGTTTTCCGCGTTATTACCCGGTGAAAAACTGCGCTGGTTTCACGTGATTGGTGCGATATCTGGATTGGTTGGGACGGTTGTGTTGGTGTCTGGTTCTGCAAGTTTGGAACTAAATCGGTCGGAATATTTCGGTTACTTCCTTGCCTTGGCCTGTGCGTTTACCTGGTCTGGGTATTCTGTTTTGAACCGCAGATTTGGAGCTGTTCCCACAGATACGGTGGGTGCGTTTTGTATTGTGGTGGCGGTACTTTCATTCATTGCGCATTTGGTATTTGAAGAGACGATCATGCCAGCCAATATGATCGAATGGTTGGCTGTGATCGGTCTGGGGTTATTTCCAGTCGGCTTGGCCTTTTTTGCATGGGATTATGGAACCAAGCATGGTGACATACAGGTACTTGGTGCCATTTCTTATGCTGCTCCTTTGATCTCAACAATTGTCTTGATTGCATTCGGCATGGGCGCGTTGACTTGGAGTGTGTTCTGGGGTTGTGTGTTCATCGTTGGGGGTGCTGTGGTCAGCTCGAAAGAGCTTTTCCTCACGATACTGCGCCCAAATCGATCTCGCTGATCAAAGTTAAAGAGCCTATTTATGTCCATTGAAAAGGTTGATCACACCAAAGGTTTCGCCTTTGCAATTGTCGCATACCTTTTGTGGGGGTTCCTCCCAATATATATGAAAGCACTTTCGCACGTCCCTGCGGCAGAAGTGGTGGCACACCGTGTTATTTGGTCTGTACCTGTTGCGATGATTGTATTGGTTGTTTTGCGCAGAACCGCGGACCTAAAAAATGCACTACGATCAAAACGTATTATGGGTATGGCGCTACTGACAGCCACGCTGATTTCGGTAAATTGGTTGACCTACGTTTACGCAATTGCCACGGATCGCGCCTTGGACGCTGCTCTGGGATATTATATTAATCCGCTTTTCAGTGTCTTTCTGGGCTTTGCTTTGTTGGGCGAAAAACTGACACAACGTCAGTGGATCGCAATTTTTCTAACCGTGCTTGCCGTGGCTATTTTGACATATGAAGTTGGCTCTCTGCCTTGGTTATCCCTCATTTTACCGATCACTTGGGGGTTTTACGCTCTGTTCAAACGTTCACTCCCTATTGGTCCCAATCAGGGTTTTTTGCTTGAGGTGCTGTTGCTTTGCCCTCTTGCGATTGTGTATTTGGCATATCTGTACGCCATTGGCGA
>JAKMGV010000045.1 GCA_022424725.1 Paracoccaceae bacterium | reverse complement strand
GCAACCGCGCCTGTGGCCATGAGGACCCCAAATATCGGGTACAACATCAATGCAATCCAAAACGCATGCGCCTCTGCGCGGCGTTTGTCCATGATGTAAGCTTCATCAAAAGCCTGTTGTGCACTCTTGCGCCCCGCAGCCGCCGCCAGAGCAAAGATCAGTGCCGCACTGATAAGTCCCAGAATGCCGGGGATCCAAAACGGAAAGGGATCAGGGCGCATTTGAAAGAGTGCCAACATCGCATAGGCAAGGCACGTTAATCCCGTAATCGCAAACATAATTCGACGAAATGTAGATAGAGAGTCGGACGAAAGCATAATAAAATTCCTTGTTTGGTAACCTATAGGTTACATATGGGGGATGGATGAATGTAACTTCAAGGTTACTTTTTGAAAAAAGTTGATTTGGCCCCAAAATTGGCGCGATAGTGCGTGAAAATTGAAAAACGGCAGGTGATCAATGTTTAACGGTTTTATGGCGCAGGATTTGGATTTGCCCACGGGGCGCATTCATTATCGCATGGGCGGGGCAGGGGATGCCGTGTTGTTATTGCACGGATTTCCGCAAACACATGCAATGTGGGGCTATATCGCGCCCCTGTTGGCGCAGGGGTATCGCGTGATTTGCCCTGATTTGCGTGGCTATGGGGCCTCGCACAAACCATTGGACGTGGCGGATTATTCGTTTCGGGAAATGGCGCGGGATCCGATTGCACTGATGGATCATCTTGGGATTGATCGGTTTCATGTTGTGGGACACGATCGGGGTGGGCGCACCGCACATCGCATGGCGCTGGATATCCCTCAACGGATCAAAAGCATCACTGTCATGGATATTGTCCCAACGCATCTGCTGTTGGCGGATTTAACCGCAGATGTGGCGCGTGCCTATTACCATTGGTTTTTCCTTGCCCAACCTGCGCCATTGCCTGAAACGATGATCGGTGCCGATCCAGTTGTCTATTACAAATCTTGTTTGATGGGCTGGGGTGCTGCGAATGAGGATCAGTTTGATCAGGCACAGATGCGGGCCTACGAAGCGGCATGGCGTGATCCCGACTGTATTCGCGGTATGTGCAACGATTACCGCGCGGCCTTAACCCATGATTTTGAATTGGATGCGGGGGATTTACATCGCCGTCTACGCATGCCCGCCTGTGTGATGTGGGGACGTGATGGGATTATGGAACTTGCTTTTGACGTGCCCGCCACATGGGCGGATCGGTTTTCAAATATCACGGCCCACGGCATGCGCGGTGGGCATTTCTTTCCTGATGAATATCCAGAACAGACGGCGCAGACTTTGAATAGTTTCTTGAAAAGTGTGTCCGATTAGGCGTGTATTATCCGCGCAGTTTGCGCATGCCCCATGCAACGGCCCAACAGATCAGGTAAAATACCAATGCCGTGGCAATCGTTGTCGCATAGAAATTCATGCGACCGCCCATGTCCATATCATTCAGGAATGGATAGGTCAGGCCCGATGTCACACTGCCCACGGGGGTGTCGTTGAACGGACCCACAAACCCCTCTGTCCACACAACAAAGCCCACACAGAGTGCCACGGTCACGCCCATCCCCCGCACCATCTGATCAAAGGCGCGGGAGATAAATAGCGCCTCAATCAAAATAATCGCAGGCCCGATCAGGTGCAGGTAATATTCCTGGAACCACACGGGCGTATTGTCCCCGTTCACCAGTGCAGGATCAATAAAGTATAAGCGCCAGTACAAAAACACCACCATGATGTTCAAAACTGCGGTGGCCGAAATGAACGCGGGATAGGTGTCGGAGCGTCCGTTCCGCCGCGCGGCAAACAACAGATAATGCGCCACCATCGCGGCCGTCAGTCCCCAGATTGTGAGAAAGCGAAACTGAATGCCCCAAGCGCTGTAATCATGGGTTGTGAACTGATAAATGAAATACCCAACCGCGAGAATAAGCGCAGCCTGAGAGTAACGCAGTGCTGTCATAAAATTGTCCCCGTCTATCCCTGTTAATCTTGACGCTTTGCCGCTACCAGTGATGTCATTGTGTCCAAGGACACTGCACCACGCACCAACTCGTCGTCAAATACAAATGTTGGGGTGCCGTTGATTTGCAGACGTGCCGCCAACAGGCGTGTTTCTGCGATTTCTTTCATGACGCTTCCTTGGTTCATTTGATCCAAAATCGCCTGATCATCATGGCCCAAGATGGTTGCCAAGCGGCGCAGGGTTTTTTCGTTGATGTCCCCGTTAAAGGTCAGCAATGTATCATGCGTTGCCTTATAGGCTGCATCCCCATGCAACTGTTTCACCGCCACCGCAAAGGCCGATGCCATTTCCGATGCTTCGCCAAGAACGGGGAATTCTTTGACGATAAAGCGGATGTTGCCGTCTGCCTTAATCAATTCTTCCACGGCGGTATGGGCGCGTTTGCAGTATCCGCAGCGGTAATCCATGAATTCCACAACGGTGATGTCGCCCTCGGGGTTGCCGCCAACATAGGAAAAGCCATCATTGAAAATCGCGTCAGCATTCGCCGCAACAAGGTTTATGTCGGCTGCGGCCTCTGCCTCTGCCTCGCGCTGACGAAACACTTCAACGGCTTCGAAAATGGTTTCTGGGTTTTCCACTAGGTATTCACGCACTGCTTTGCCAAACGCCTCTTTTTCGTCTGCGCTCATGCTGTTTAGGTCAAATGCATGTGCGGGCAGGGCCAGTCCAATCAGGGCTGCGAAAACTGTTTTGCGAAGCATCGTGTTCAATCCTTTGTATGTTCGATTATCGAATATCTATGACGTCTTGGGCGCGTTGCCAGCTGGGGGATCCCACGGGTAAACCAGCAGCGGCGCGATTTGCGTGCAATTTGGCATCCTTAATGCGGCCCCGCAATGCATAACGTTCCGCAGTGACAAGTGACGCCATGGCATGTTTGCCCAGTTTGGAATAGGCAACACCCAAATCACGCAGCAGCGCACTGTTGCGGAAATCACGGACGCGGGCCTGTTCTAAAACATCCAAGGCCCGCGAATATTTACCATCCGCCAGCAATGCGCGACCATATCCTGCAAGGATAATCGCATCCTTGGGCCGAAGATCATGCGCCTTTTTATAGGCGCGGGCACTGTCGGAAAAGGCGCGGTTGCGCATATAAAGTTCGGCCTTTAGGTCCTGATAAAATGGATCATTTGGGCGCAGGGCAAGGGCGCGATCAATCGATTGAATGGCGGATGTTAGGTTACCTGCGCGTCCATGTGCGATGGCACTACGCATATGTTTGATGTCCTCTGAATGGCTGTCCTTGACCCGTCCTAATGTCCATGACGGCGCACGTTGAAAGGCCGACAGTTTGCCAACAACGCGGGCGTGCCAATATACCATGTCAGGATCGCTGGGCAAATCATCATGCGCCATGGCCATGGTCTCAACGCTGCGCATGCGATCGCGGGTAAGGGGGTGGGAACGGACATAGGGGTCCTGTCTGCCTGCAAGCAAATTTTCCTGTCCCACAAAGATATCTAATGTATCCACCATCCCCATCGGATTGATACCCGAACGCACCATATAGCCAAGGGCGGATTGATCTGCCGAGCTTTCTTCGGCGCGGCTGTGCGACAGGAATTTACGTGTTGCACTGCCACGCACACCCAATGCGATCCCTGTGGCGGCCTCCCCTGATCCACTGGCCGCCCCAACCGCAACCGCCAAGGCCGTGCCGAAATTGGCGGCATTTCTGCTAAGCTGCAATGCCTGACGGCGCCGCGCAATGTGGCCGTTTGCAATATGCGCGGCCTCATGCGCGATGACGGATTGCAACATTTCAGGCGTTTTGGACCGCAAAATCAGACCCGAATGTAAAAAGATATGACGCCGATCAATGACAAAGGCATTCAGGCGATCATCATCGACCACCAAAACCTTGGTTGTAACAGGCGACAATCCTGCGGCGATCAAAACGGGTGACGCAAGGCGCGAGAGGCCTTCTTCGATATCAGAATCGCGCAAAAGCCCTGCGGATTGCGCAAACTGTGCGCAGGTGATCAGCGAAACAAAGGCAGCAAGGCGCAGAGAATGCATGAGATTTGGAATAGCCATTGACCTTTGCAAGTGAGATTGTGAAAACATCCAAGTGAAAGCCACTGTGGAATGATGTGATGAAAAACTCAACCCGTGGAGCGGTTGCTCCCTTTATTGTGATGGATGTCATGGAAGCGGCGCGCCAAGCCGAGGAAGAGGGACGCCACATTATCCATATGGAAGTGGGTCAGCCCAGCACCGCCGCCCCGCAAAAAGCCCTGCAATATCTGAAGGATAGCATGGATAGCGATGCGATGGGGTACACGGTGGCATTGGGATTGCCAGCGCTTCGGCAAAAAATCGCTGGGCTTTATGGGGAGTGGTATGATGTTGATCTGGATCCCGCCCGCGTTGTCATAACGCCCGGATCATCGGGGGCGTTTATCCTGTCGTTCACATCCCTGTTTGATGCAGGCGCGCGTGTTGGGATTGGTGCACCAGGCTATCCCAGTTATCGCCAAATTTTACGTGCCTTGGATTTGGTGCCCGTTGATATCGAAACCCAGCCTGAAAATCGCTTGCAACCTGTTGCATCTGAATTGGTGGGGCAGGATTTGGCAGGGCTTTTGGTGGCTTCTCCTGCAAATCCAACGGGAACCATGCTGGATCATGCGGCGCTCTCCTCATTAATCCACGCAACCCAAGATGTAGGCGGGGCGTTTATCAGTGATGAAATTTATCACGGCATTGAATACGAGGCCAAGGCCGTCAGCGCATTAGAAATCACGGATGACTGTTATGTGATCAACTCGTTTTCAAAATATTTCTCAATGACAGGTTGGCGCGTTGGCTGGATGGTTGTTCCCGAGGATCACATTCGTCAGGTCGAGCGTTTGGCCCAAAACATGTTCATCTGTTCCCCGCATGCCAGTCAGCTGGCCGCATTGGCCGCCATGGATGCAAATGACGAGTTGCAAGAAAACCTAACCGTGTATCGCAAAAATCGCGCCTTGATGATGGCGGGCCTGCCCAAAGCGGGGTTTACCAAATTTGCGCCCACCGATGGGGCCTTTTATGTGTATGTGGACGTGTCGGAATATACCGATGACAGCCTTGCGTTTTCCAAGCAGATTTTGGCCGAAGCGGGCGTGGCCCTCACACCTGGGTTGGATTTTGATCCCGCGCGTGGGGCGGGAACCTTGCGTCTGTCCTATGCCCGCAGCACAGCAGATATTGAAGAGGGGTTGGTGAGATTGGAAAAATTTATGCGAAAACATGGATTTATTTCGTGATCTTTAGGTTCATCATAGCCTTAGTCATTTGGACCCAAATGGGCTTTGCCCAAGAGGGATTTTCCGCATTGTCCCGCTTTATTCCGAATGGATCCTACGCCCGTGATGTGGTGTTTTCAGGCACCGAAATTAGCATTCAACATTCCCAAGGGGTGCCATTTCGAATCTACACACTGGATGCACCCAAACGTCTGATCGTGGAATTTAACGCGGTCACTTTTGCGGGGCTTGAGGAGGCGGTTTTTACGCGCAGTCAGTCGATCACGGGCGTGCGTGCGGGGGCCCTGAAATCGGGATGGTCGCGCATGGTTTTTGATTTGGCGCGCCCGATGTTGGTGGGCAGCGCGGGTGTCACGGTGGCCCCCGAAACGGCACAGGCGGAATTGATCATTCGGCTGACCAAAACGGATCATGATCGTTTTGCCGCCACTGCCAAAAAAACAGCGGCGCAGCAAACCGTTGTGACCACGCCGCGCGATGCATCAAATGCGGATCAGTTTGTTATCGTGTTGGACCCAGGCCATGGTGGGATTGATCCGGGCGCAGTTGTGGGCGCGGCGCATGAGGGCGATTTGATGCTGTCCTTGGCACGCGAAATCCGTGACATCCTGCGCAAAAGCGACGGGGTGCAGGTGCACCTGACACGGGATGAAGATGTTTTTGTCAGCCTTGAGGATCGCGTCAGCACAGCACATGCGCTTTCGGCGGATTTGTTCGTATCGCTTCATGCGGATATCGTCACCGATGGTCAGGCCTTTGGGACAACGGTTTATACCCTGTCTGAAACTGCCTCGGATGAGGCCACGGCCAAGCTGGCCCTGCGGCATGATCGGGGTGAAATCCTGTTTGGCGTGGACCTGCGCGGCGCAGATGATGAGGTGTCCGGCATTTTGATTGATCTTGCACGGTTGGAAACAACCCCACGCTCCAAAGAACTGGCAGATGCAGTTGTGGATGCCGTATTGATGGAATTTGGCCGCGTGAACTCGCGCCCCATTCGGCACGCAAATTTTTCTGTGCTTAAGGCGCCTGACATCCCCTCCATTCTGGTAGAGGCGGGATTTATGTCATCAAAACAAGACCTTGAAAAGCTAAAATCCCCCGAATGGCGTACACGTTTTTCGCGCGCGCTGGTGGCGGGGATTTTGGATTGGTATCTGTCTGATGCGGCCCTTGCCCCCCTGAGGCGGCAGTAACACGCATGCAGCGGGAAAGAGTTTTGACGAATGTCCCCGTCCCCCGTATAAACACAGAAAAAACGTGAGGGGCACTTGGTTCGATTCATATTATCCATTTTTGGCGCGATCTTTACGACCATCACACTTGGTCTGATCGCCGCGGCCCTGACCATCGGGGCCGTGTTCTGGATGTATGGACGCGATTTGCCCTCACATGCGTCATTGGCGCAGTATAAACCCCCCACAATCAGCCGCATTTATTCGACCGAGGGGCGCATCATTGACGAATTCGCCAAGGAACGGCGTTTGTTCACCTCGGCCGAGGAAATCCCTGTAATGATCAAACAGGCGTTTATTTCGGCAGAGGATAAAAATTTCTATACCCATCCTGGTTATGACATCCGTGGGATTGCGGCGGCCTTTCGGGATGCGGCCGTATCGCGTGGGCGCAATCTGCGCGGTGCCTCGACCATTACTCAACAGGTGATGAAAAACTTTTTGCTGGATGGATCGCGCCGTGCCGAGCGCAAGATCAAGGAAATCATCCTGGCGACCCGGATCGAGGAAACCTTGGATAAGGAACAAATCCTTGAGCTTTACCTAAACGAAATTTTCTTGGGTCAGAATTCCTATGGCGTGACGGCCGCGGCACAAACCTATTTCAACAAAACGCTTGGGCAACTGGCCCCGCATGAAGCGGCGTTTTTGGCATCCCTTCCCAAAGCGCCCTCTGATTTTCACCCTGTGCGCCGCAAGGATCGTTTGTTGCAGAGGCGCAATTATGTGCTGCGCGAAATGTGGCAGAACGGATACATGCCCGAGGATCAGTATTTGGCCGAACGGGACATGCCCCTTTTGTCCGTCCAAAACGGTGATTTCGAAAGCTTTAAGGCATCTTTGCCACCGCGGGATTATTTTACGGATGAAATTCGCCGTCAGCTCAGCCGCGATTTTGGCGAGGATGAATTTTTCAGCGGCGGCATGACCGTGCGCGCCACGATTGATCCCGACATTCAGGATGTCGCCGCCGTGGCTTTGCAGCGTGCTTTGGAAACCTACGATCGTGCCCAAGGTGTTTGGCGTGGAACGGGGCAGAAGATTGATACGGACCTGATTGGGGATGAGGCGGCGCTGCGTGCGGCCCTGCGCGCAGCCAAGGTGCCGCGCAATATTAATCTGGATGGAAAATGGTACCCTGCGGTGGTGACATTGATCGGAAATTCCGCCGCCCGCATTGTGATCGAGGATGTTCCCGATGACGAGGATGGACATTTCATTTTACGCGAGGACGTTAGCTGGGCCCGCAAAAAGAAAACGGACGGGACATTTGGACCAGAGGCCAAAGCTGCCGGAGATTTGCTAGAGCTGGGTGATGTTGTTCTCGTGCGTGAAATAAAAGACGACGAGGGCAATTTCGAACGCTGGAGCCTGCGCCAAGTCAGCGAGGTGCAAGGCGCCTTTATGGCGATGGACGTGAACAGTGGCCGCGTTTTGGCGATGCAAGGGGGCTTTGATTATTCGGAATCGGTCTATAACCGTGCCACACAGGCCGAACGTCAACCAGGGTCCAGTTTCAAACCCTTCGTTTATGCCGCTGCATTGGACAGCGGCTATTCGCCTGCCACCATCGTTGTGGATGCGCCGATTGAAATTGACACACCACAGGGATTGTGGCGTCCAAAAAACTCATCCAACAAATTTTATGGCCCCACACCCCTGCGCACGGGGATCGAAAAATCCAGAAACCTGATGACCATTCGTTTGGCCCAAGAGGTCAGCATGGATGTGATCTCCGATTATGCCGAAGGGTTCGGGGTTTATGAGGATATGGGGCGCTTCCTTGCCAATTCCTTGGGGGCCGAGGAAACCACCTTGTTCAAAATGGTGGCGGCCTATGCGATGTTTGCAAACGGGGGTGAACGGGTTGAACCGACACTGGTGGACCGTATTCAGGATCGCTATGGCAAAACCGTCTTTCGCCATGATCAGCGCGTCTGTTTGGAATGTGGGGATGATCAACTGGCCGCAGGGCGCAGTCCATTGATCATTTCAAACCGCGAACGTGTGATGGATGAAATCACGGCCTATCAGCTGACCTCGATGATGGAGGGGGTTGTGGATCGCGGCACTGCGGCGGCAACTGTGAATTTGGACGTGGCGGCCGCAGGTAAAACGGGCACCACGAATGAGGCGCGTGATGTTTGGTTCGTTGGCTTTACATCCAATATCGTCGCGGGCTGTTACATCGGATATGACCGCCCATCACCCTTGGGCAAGGGGGCAGGGGGCGGCTCAACCTGTGGACCTGTGTTCAACGAATTTATGCAATCGGCTGTTCAAAAATACGGCGGTGGTGAATTCCGCGTCCCAGAGGGCGGCCAATTCATTAACATTGATCGCTTTTCGGGGGCACGCCTGTCCGAAGAGGCGACAGGCGATCATGTTGTTGCCGAATTTTTCCGTGAAGGCGAAGAACCCCTGTTTGGTGTGACATTCGACGGTGGTTTCGCTATGGGATCAAATTTCGATCTGATCCAACCGGGTGAAGATGTGGTGAAGCAGGTCACAACATCCACAGGCGGTGTTGCAGTGGTAGGACCCAAGGCCACGATTGGCACATTGTCCTCGGGCGGACTTTATTAACGCATTCATTTGACCCCGATGCGCTGGGCATTCTGGCTTGTCAGCGCAGGGGCAGTTTTGTAAGACGCCAGAAAGATTTAAAACGGATACGAACCCAGATGCGCGCAGACATTCAAAACATGGTCAATGAGATCAACAAATCGCTTGAGCTGTTGCGCCAACGCATGTGGTGGGAAACGGTGAAACATCGGCTAGAGGAATTTAACGCCCGTGTCGAAGATCCCGATCTGTGGAACGATCCTGAAAATGCCCAAAAATTGATGCGCGAACGGCAATCCTTGATTGATGCGGTCGAGGGGCATGACAACATGCAAACCGAACTGAAAGACAGCATCGAATTGATCGAACTTGGCGAAATGGAAGACGACCAAGACGTGATCAAAGATGCCGAAGCCGCGATTGAAGCCTTGGTAAAAACTGCCGCCGCCAAAGAGCTTGAAGCGCTGTTGAACGGCGAAGCGGATTCAAATGACACCTTCCTTGAGGTGCATTCAGGGGCAGGTGGTACCGAAAGCTGCGACTGGGCCTCAATGCTGGCGCGGATGTATGTGCGCTGGGCGGAAAAAAGCGGCTATAGCGTTGAAATGCAATCTGAAACACCGGGGGAAGAGGCGGGTATTAAATCTGTCACCTATAAGATTTCGGGCCACAACGCCTATGGCTGGTTAAAATCAGAAAGTGGTGTGCATCGCTTGGTGCGTATTTCGCCCTTTGATAGTGCTGCAAAACGGCATACTTCGTTTTGTTCGGTCTGGGTATATCCCGTGGTGGACGACAACATTGATATCGAGGTGAATCCAGCCGATATTCGCATCGATACCTATCGCTCCTCTGGGGCGGGGGGACAGCACGTCAACACCACAGACTCGGCCGTGCGCATCACCCACCACCCCACAGGGATCGTGGTGACCAGTTCGGAAAAATCCCAACACCAAAACCGTGATATCGCGATGAAGGCGTTGAAATCACGCCTGTATCAATTGGAGTTGGACCGCCGTAATTCTGCGATCAACGAAGCGCACGAAAATAAGGGCAACGCAGGATGGGGCAACCAAATCCGATCCTATGTTTTGCACCCCTATCAAATGGTCAAGGACCTGCGCACAAATCACGAAACATCCGATAGCAAGGGCGTTTTGGATGGCGATTTGGATGCCTTTATGGCGGCAACCTTGGCCATGGACGTATCGGGCAAATCCCGCGCCGAGGCGACAGCCACCGATTAAATCCTAAATGCGGAGGGGTCAGGATGACCACTGCAGTTGAAAAAATGCAATCTGCGCTGGACGCGATTGAACGACATAATGCACGGGTGAACGCCGTTATCAGTTTGGCGGATCCAAATGATTTGATGAAACTGGCCGAGGCCGCGGATCAGGTGCCGATGGAGCAACGTGGGGCCCTGCACGGGGAACCCATCGCGATTAAGGATTTGGCAAATGCGGCTGGATTTGAAACCTCGATGGGATCGCCGATTTTTAAAAACAACCTTGTGAAAACTGACGATATCATGGTGGCCCGTATGCGTGCGGCGGGGGCGATCATTATCGGCAAAACCAATACGCCCGAATTCGGTTTGGGGAGTCACACGTTTAATCCCGTTCATGGCGCAACAGGCAATGCCTATGACGCAACGCGTTCGGCGGGTGGATCATCGGGTGGGGCGGCGGTTGCGCTGGCCACAGGGATGATGCGCTATGCGGATGGGTCGGACATGATGGGCAGTCTGCGCAATCCTGCGGGATGGAACAACATCTATGGTATGCGCCCCACTTGGGGGTTGGTGCCCTCAGAACCTCTTGGCGATAGCTTCCTTCATCAATTGGCAACCAATGGTCCCATGGCGCGGTGTCCCAAGGATTTGGCGACGCTGTTATCTGTGCAATCAAGACAAGACGCCCGCCAACCCCACGGATTGCCCACCGCGGATTTTGCCAAGGATATGGATGCCCATGCGCTAAAGGGTGCGAAAATCGCATGGCTGGGCGATTGGGGGTTACCCTTTGACGATGGGATCATGGATATTTCCGAACGCGCGGTTGAGGATTTGCGGGCCTTGGGCGCGGATGTGACAGCGATCAACGCGCCCTTTTCAATGGATGCCCTGTGGGACTCTTGGATCACACTACGCTCATGGATGGTGGCGAGCGGTGCAGGCGTATTTTATGACGATCCTGAAAAGCGTAATTTGTTAAAACCCGCCGCCATTTGGGAAATCGAACGGGGATTGGTCATGTCCGCGCGCGAGGTGCATCAGCAATCTGTCGTGCGATCCATTTGGTTTAAAAAGGCCGCACAGTTGTTTGAAACATATGACGCGCTTTTGATGCCTTCGGCACAAGTTTGGCCATTTTCCATCGATTGGGTGCATCCCACTGAAATTGCGGGCGTGGAAATGGATACCTATCACCGTTGGATGCAGGTTGTGATCCCTGCGGGGTTGATTGGTCTGCCTGTGGTGAACCTGCCGATTGGGTTTGGTGCGGCGGGATTGTCCGCGGGTCTGCAATTGATCGGTGGTCGTGGGCAGGACGCCAAATTGTTGGGAATGGCCAATGATTGGTACCATGGCACGCCATGGAAAGATCACGGGAAAGATCACGCGCCCACATAGCCTGCGAAATATAACTTGATTTTATCTCTCGTTCGATCGAGCCTTGTTCGAAACAGGGGGGGAGAGATCATGGTGGATACGCTGCCGCACGGCGCGCCTGAATTTCGTCAAATATCATTGGATATGTTGCGGCTTGCCTGTCGTCGTGCCGCCTCTGATATGCGGCGTGCGCCGCTCTTTGGACT
>JAKMGV010000148.1 GCA_022424725.1 Paracoccaceae bacterium | reverse complement strand
GCTGCCTAGTTTGATGTCGAAGCTTACGGCGCGCAGTGATGCTTGTTGCTGTCCAGGTGGAATAACGGTGACGGCCTGTGCCTCTAACCTAGCACGCGGTTGGGGAAGGGGTGTTTTTTGCGGTTCGGGCGGGATTTCCCCCAATAACGTGGCAAGTGAATCCCATCCTTTGCGGGCGCGCTGTACCAGTCCCCACTGCCCGATGGCCAATTCAATCGGTGCCAGTGCGCGCCCCATGAGGATTGATCCCGCAATCATCGCGCCAGGGGTCAATTCGTTTTGTAAAACCAAATACGCGCCCAAGCCAAGCATTGCGGATTGTAGGAAGAGGCGCAGTGTTTTGGTCAGGCTGGAATATCCTCCGCCGATATCCGCGGATTTTAGTTGATTGCCCAAGGCTGCTGATCGCATTTGGTTCCAACGGTTAAATGCAGCCCCCGTCATGCCAAGCGATCTGATCAGCTCTGCTTCATTTCTGATTTGGTCCGACATCGCGTCCGATTGGAATGATGCATGCGCGGATTTCATTTGTGGGGTGTTTGTGGCAGTTCGGTTGAAGATTGCGATCACCACCAAAACCGCGCCGCCCCCAAGGGCCAAGCATCCCAGCCAAGGATGGAAAATGAAGATCCCCAGCAAAAATAACGGGGTCCATGGTATATCAAAGAGCGCCATTAAAACGGGTGAGGTTTGAAGCCGCTGAACGGCCTCAAGATCACGCAAACCTGTGGCGCTGCGATCATCTTTTACGATTGCGGATTTGCGCAAGACTGCCTCAAACACACGCCGATCAAGTCGGGCTTGGAAATTGGCGCCAACGCGTCCCATGATCCGCCCGCGCGGAAAGTCCAACAACCCCATCATGCCGTATAAAAATGCAACAAGCATGGTAAGTGCAATCAGCGTTGCCTCAGATCGGCTGCCCAAACGCGATCATAAACTTGCAACATGTAAATCGGACCCGTCAGCATAAGAAGATTCACAAAGAAACTGAATATGCCGACAAACCAATATAAAGTCGGGCTTTCACGTCTTGCATCCCGTAGCTCGGCCAAGCCACGCTTTTTCTGCGGCGTGCTCATTTATAAATACCTAATCTAATTATTTTTATAGTATGACATGCGTTGAACCTGTTGACCATATGTCGTAATTTCATCACAGGGTGAATTGAATATTTTGAATGCGATTTTCTTTCGTCTTTATTCACCTATGTATACGCTATTGCTTGAAGCTTTTGGGAACGTATTGCATGCGTGGTTTAAAAATTGTTTTAATGTCATTCTGCTTAACAGGGCTGGTTGCCTGTGCTCAGCCGGGTGCAATTGATGAAATCAACGATCCCCACGAAGAGCAGAATCGCAAAACGCACGAATTGAATAAAGCGGTTGATCAAGCCGTTTTGAAACCCGTCGCGCAGGCATATAGTGACGTGGTTCCTGATCCTGTTGAAGACGCGGTTTCGAATTTTGCAAACAATCTGGGCATGCCTTCGAATGTTTTGAACCATCTTGCACAAGGCGAAGTGGGATATGCCATCGAATCCACGGGTATCTTTCTGGTGAATTCCACAGTTGGATTGGGTGGTTTGGTCGATGTCGCGGGTTGGAACGGTCAGTATGCACACGCCACAGATTTCGGCGAAACGCTTGCGAAATGGGGATTGGGTGAAGGGGCCTATGTCGAACTTCCGTTACTGGGCCCCTCTACGGAGCGCGCGGCCCTTGGTAAAGTATTAGATAGTGTAACCAATCCACTGTCAGGATTGACGGCGGAACCAGAAGGGATCGCAACAGCGGCGAAAATCGGCGAAGTTTTGAGCGATCGCGTCGAATATGGTGACGTTATCGATCAAACGCTTTATCAAAGTGCTGATAGCTATTCTCAGGCGCGACTTTTCTACCTGCAAAGTCGCCGTAATCAGCTTGGCTATCAATTCGAAGGTGAGGATGCATTATTTGAGGAACTCTATGGGCGCGAACAATTTTGATCGGCGCGGTTTTTTAATAACAGGCTGTGCCGTTGCTGCTTTTGCGGCAACCCCAATCGCCGCTGCGACGCCACGTGACGCGGAAAAATTAATCACGCGATTGACCAAAGATATTAACAAATCAATCGAGGCACGCTCATCTGATGCGGCCTTATTCGTGCAATTTGAAAAAATATTCCGCAAATATGCAGATGTATCGACGATCTCTCGTTATGCATTGGGGGCGGATGCACGCAGCGCAACCAAGAAACAATTGTCTGAATTTGGTGATGTGTTTATCACATATATCGCGCGAAAATATGGGTCCTATTTCAAGGATTTCATAGGTGGTGAAATCACTGTACTTGGGTCCCGTACCGTCAAAAAATATTTTGAGGTCAAAACATCCACAAAATTGCGTGGTCAGGAACCCATGGAAGTTTTGTTCCATGTGTCGGATCGTTCTGGATCCTTATTGTTGTTCAACCTTTACGTCGAAGGCGTTTCCATGTTGCTTTCTGAACGCAATGAGATCGGGTCGATGCTGGATAAACGTCGCGGTGATTTGGATAAATTGATCGCAGATATGCGCGCTCTGACCGCAGGCTAGTCCAAGTCGAAAATTCCGCGCAATAGCCGATCAATGGCATTGTTTTCGTTGTCTGTGGTGCCTCGAATGGGTGCACCACTCTGTCCAGTGGCGGCTATGTTACGTGACATCGGTAGCGATTTTGGCGCAATGCCCTCGTGAATGCGCTGCATCGTTTCGCGCCAAATTTCTGCGGGCAAACCGCCCCCAGTAACGCCCGTAAGCGGTGTGTTATCGTCATACCCCATCCATACACCTGCCACATAGTCAGCGGTGAAACCGATAAACCACGCATCGCGTGCGCCTTGGGTTGTGCCTGTTTTGCCCGCGATTTCCCATTCCCCGAACCGTGCGCGTTGGCCGGTTCCTGTGCGGACAACATTTTCCATCATGAATATCAAATCTTGCGCTGTTTGTTTCAGGATAACCTGTTCGCCCACGCGCTTTGATCCGCCAGAAAAGAGGGATGTTTCACCAGTTAGACGTAGATCCGTGATACCATGTGGGGTGACCGAGAGGCCTTGGTTTAGAATGCCAGCATAGGCGCCGGTCATTTCAATTAACGTCGACTCAGATGCGCCAAGTGCAATTGCAGGACCCTGTGCAAGATCCGTTGAAATGCCAAAATTTGATGCAACCCTGCGCACATTTTGACGTCCTACGGCCTCTGAAATGCGGACGGCGGGAATGTTTAGTGATTGACGCAACGCCTCGTTCAGGGTGACCGTTCCATAGAATTCTTTGGTATAATTCTTGGGGCTCCATGGACCTGAACCGGGTATATTTAACGTGATCGGTTCATCCACAACCGTGTCCATCGGGGAATATCCCAGATCAAGTGCGGTGGCATAGACAAAGGGTTTGAATGCCGATCCCGTTTGGCGCAGGGCTTGGGTCGCGCGGTTAAATGCGCCTGCAACCTTTGTCTGTCGTCCCCCGACCATCGCACGAACTGCGCCGTCCGCGGACATCACGACAATCGCGGCTTGGGCTTTGGATTCTGGGTTGACTTTGTTGTC
The DNA here is from genome assembly GCA_022424725.1 of Paracoccaceae bacterium. Lineage (GTDB taxonomy): Bacteria > Pseudomonadota > Alphaproteobacteria > Rhodobacterales > Rhodobacteraceae > HIMB11. The sequence continues at coordinate 1,238 of JAKMGV010000148.1, read as the reverse complement.
AAATACCCATTTTAGCGCGTCTTCCGCTTTGGCTTGCATGCTTTGATCAAGGGTTGTCTGGATTATCACGTCTTCTGTTGTGGTGCGCGTCAGGAAATCCGGGGCCTCTTGCATCACCCAATCCGCGAAATAGCCACCCGCTTGGGCCGCGGCCGCATCTGAGAGTTGTGCAGGATTGATGCGGGCAAGTTGTGCCGAGGTTGATGAAATGTATCCCTGCGCCTCCATCAAACCGATGATCAGGTTGGCGCGTTCTTGTGATCGTTTCAGGTTATTCGTCGGTGCGTATCGCGATGGAGCGACCAATAATCCAGCCAGCATTGCGGCCTCTGATACCGTCACCTCTGCCGCTGATTTACCGAAATATCGATGGGATGCGGCCTCAAACCCGCGTGCGCCTGCGCCTAGATAGGCACGTGCAAGGTAAATCGTTAGAATTTCATCCTTGGTGTATTTTAATTCAAGGGCGAGCGCGAATGTCGCCTCTTTCACTTTGCGCCACAGCGATCCTTCTTGGCATTCGCGTTCATAGGCACGTTCGTTCTTCCATTTCTTCGGATCAAATTCCGTCCCCATACACAACAATTTTGCCGTTTGTTGGGTTAACGTTGATCCGCCGTGTCCCGATAATGGGCCACGTCCTTCGCGCAGGTTGATGCGGATTGCACTGGCAAGGCCGCGGGGCGAAATTCCGATATGCTGGTAAAATCGACGATCCTCTGTTGCGATGATGGCGTTTTTCAAATGGGGGGACACGGTATTGGCTGTGATAATCCCCCCAAATTGTTCGCCGCGCCACGCAAATACCGCACCACTTCGATCCAATAGGGTCACTGACCCTTTGGCGCGCCCATCAAGCAGCTCTTCATAGGGCTTTAGATCCTGCATATAGTAGCCAATGCCAAAGGCTAGCATAATGGCAATGGCCAAGGTACCACGCCAAAAAATACGCCAAAAAACCGTGACAACAAAACGAATGAGCCCTGAAATAATTCGTGTAAGTAGGTTTCCACGCTTTTTCGCGTTGGGCATCGTTTTGCGTTTTGTTGTAGGTTTTTTCTTGGCTGACTTTTTCGCAGCCCCCGTTTTGGGATAGCGATTCTCGGCGACTAAACGCGGTTTTTTGCCCTTATTTTTCATTTATTGCTCGAATTTTTTTGTCCTGTTTACGCCAAATTGACGTCGAATGCGCGTAAAAAAGTGTTAAAAAACATAGTAAAAATGATTAAATAATAATC